>NZ_BAAHFQ010000125.1:0-8422 GCF_054681715.1 Deferrisoma sp. | reverse complement strand
GGCATCCTGTTCCTCCCCGGCGAGATGCGCCGGGGCGACTACCGGGGCACCCCCATCGAGCGCCTCCTCCCGGTCAAGCTCGGCCCGGGAGAGGAAGATACGTCCGGGGACCTCGCCCTCGTCGCCGTGGTGGACACGTCCTTTAGCATGTTCTACCCGCTGGGGCCGCGGCGGGTGCGAAAGATCGACATGGCGAAGGAAGCCCTTCTTCGTCTTGCCCGGTCGGTGGGCGACGCGGGCGGACGGTTCGGGGTGCTGGGGGTCGAGGCCCACCCGTACTGGGTCGTTGGGCTCCACGAGGACCTCCCGGCCGGGCGGATCGAGGAGCGCGTGGCCCGCCTGGTGGCCATCGGGGCCGGGATCCAGTTCTATTCCGGGCTCCTGGAGGCGGGCCGGGCGTTGCGGCGGACCGAGGCGGCGCGCAAGCACGTCCTCGTGCTGGCCGACACGGCCGACGTGGACGAGTACGAGGTCACGGGGGCCGGCACGGTGTGGGATCTCGTGGGGGGGCTGCGGGCCGAGGGCATCACCGTGAGCCTGGTGGGGTTCGGCACGCCCGGGGACGCCCACGTCCCGCTCCTGAACCGCCTCGTTTCCCTGTCGGGCGGGTACCTCTACCTGGCCACCGACGCGACGGAGGTGCCCGGGTTCGCGCTCCGGGACCTCGATGCGATCGCGGCCGACCCGATCCGGCGCCTGCGGGTCGGGGTGCGCCCGGAGCGGTACCCGGAGATCGAGGGCCTGCTGGCCTCGCGGCCCGTGCCCGGGGCCCGGGTGCCGGTGCGCAGTTTGGACGGGACCCCGGTGGCCGGGGTCTGGCGGGTGGGGCGGGGCGGGGTCGGGGTCTTCCTGGCCGACCCCGGCGCCGGGGGCTGGGCCGGGGGCTGGGCCGGGTGGGTGTGGGAGGAGCTCCTGTCCGGGGTTCCGGCGGGCAAAGGACCGGCCGCCCCGTCGCGCGGCGCGCGTGGGGTGGGGCCGGTCGCGGCGGGCGGGGGGGAAGGGAAGACGGAACGACGCGCGGGAGCGCCCCTGGTCGGGTGGGCCGTGGCCGCCGCGGCGGCCGCGGCGGGGGGAACGCTGCTGTCCCAGGACACGTGAGGGGCCGGAGGGCCCCGGGAGGCGAACGATGGCGAACACGGGAACATGGAGGCGGCTCGCCGCGGGGGTCGTGCTCGCGGCGGCGTGGGCGTGGGCGGGAGGGGCCCGCGCGATGCACGGCATCCCGCCCCCGGGCGACGAGCCGCCGCTCCTGGAGAAGGCCCGCTCGGGAGACGTGCGGGGGGTGTGGGCCGAACTCGAGCGGGGGGTGCCGGCCGACGAGATGGGCCGCGACGGAGAGACCGCCCTGTGCGTGGCGGCCCAGGCCGGCCGCTGGGAGGTGGTGCGGGTGCTCCTGGCCCGGGGGGCGAACCCGAACCATCTCGACTTCAACGGCCGCACCCCGCTCATGTACGCGGCCTACGGGGGCGACGGCACCTCGGTGCGGCTCCTTCTCGACGCGGGGGCCCGTACCGGGGTGCGCGACGTGCACGGCATGACGGCCCTCATGAAGGCCGCGTTCGCCGGCCAGTCCGACGCCGTGCGGGTGCTCCTGGACGCCGGCGCGGACCCCTGTGCGCGGGACGACGCGGGGCGAACCGCGGCGGATCTCGCCCGGGAGATGGGCCGGACGGCGCTGGCCGAGGAGATCGCGGCGGCGGGCGGGTGCGGCCGATGAGGGATATGGCGCACCGGGGGGCGGGTTGAGCGAAATTCCACAAGGACCAGGGGGCCGGCCGCGGCGGCCGACCCCGCAGCGACGGGCCTTTGGCCGTGGAGGTGGAGATGGCACAACACTTGCTTGGAACGCACGACGCGCCGGAGGGGCATCCTGTTGCGGATCGAGATCGGGGAACGAGGCGGAAACGCGCGGTGGGACGCGCCCGAACAGCGAAAGGAACGGGAATGAGCCTGAAGCGAACGCTCGAAACGGTGGTGATGATGGTCCTGGTCGTGGCCCTGGCCGGCGCGGCGCGGGCGCAGTTGCCGGCGCCCCAGTTGATGCCGGGGTTTCCCATGCTGGCGGGGCCCAACGTGATGGTGATGTGGATGCCCGTGCCCGGGGCCGTGAAATACAACGTGTACATGAACGGGCAGAAGCTGGGCGAGACCCCGGCGGTGAACTACATGGCCCCCGCGCCCGAGAAGGCGGGCGAGTACACCTTCGAGGTGGCGGCCGTGGACCAAAGCGGCGCCGAGGGCGCCCGGGCGAGCGGGAAGGTCAAGATCATCAAGCTCGAGCCGCCCAAGGGGCTCGCGGCCATGGCCCGGGGCGAGCGCATCGGGCTTCGGTGGGACGCCGCCGAGGGGGCCGTGGTCTACAACGTGTACCGCTCGGAGAACAAGGACGAGAAGGGTGATCTCCTAGGCTCGGTGCAGGCCACCAAGTACGACGACACCAAGGTGGAGGACGGCAAAACCTACTACTACCGGGTGACGGCCCGCGACATGTCGGGCACGGAGTCGGCCCCGAGCGAGCCCCTCGAGGTGAAGTACGAGGCCCCGAAGCAGGCGGCCGGTGCCGCGGCCAAGGTGGAGGAGATCCTGGTCGAGGCCAAGGACCGCAAGTGCCAGGGCTCCGCAGGCCTCGAGAACCTCCAGTTCCCGGGCGACCTCGCCTTCGACCGGGAGAGCGAGACCCTCTACGTGGTGGACGGCGGCACGAAGAAGGTCTACGTGTTCTCGGCGGACCTGGAGCACCTGGCCACCTGGCCGGGCGAGGGGGCCGACTGGCAGTTCAACATCCCGGTGGGCATCGGCATCGACCCGGCCGGGGAGCCGATCTACGTGACCGACACCAAGGCCCTGTGGGCCTTCGACCGCAACGGGGGCGTCATCTGGCGAAAGGAGTACAAGGAGCTCGGGAAGGAGTTCAAGTACTTCAACGATGTCACCGTGGCCGAGGACGGCACCATCTACGCCATCGACTCCAAGGGCAAGCGGCTCGCCGTGCTCGACCCCGACGGCCGGCTCCTGGAGAGTTACGACACCTCCAAGGACGCGGGCACCACGATGGCCCTCAACCTGAACCACAAGGGGAACCTGATCCTCACCGATCCCCTCTCGGCGAAGGTGTTCGAGATGGACTTCGAGGGCAACACCCAGCGCTCCTTCGGGGAGTTCGGGGTGATCCCCGGGAAGATGGGGCGGGCCGAGGCCCTGGCCGAGTACGCCCCCGACAAGGTGCTCGTGCTCGACTCCATGGCGACCCGCATGCATCTCTACACCATGGACGGCCAGTACCTGGGCGACCTGGCCATGGACGGGAAGGCGCTGCCGGCCATCTCGTCGGCCGGGGTGGCGTTCGTGCCGGGCAAGAACTGGGTGTTCTGGTCGGAGAAGCTCGAGCACCGCGTGTGCCGGGTGACCGTGCCGGAACTGCCGTAAGGGGTAAAGAGGCCGGGTCCCGGCCCCCCCGAGGAGCCGGGACCCGGTATGAGGTCACCACAACGGGAGATCGCCGCGCCGGAAAGGAGGTGATGCGGGCAGAACGGGCGACGGCGAACGGACACACCGAACCACCCAACACGGTCCAAAGGAGGAAGACGCATGAGAAGGCTGATGAAGGGCCTCGCGGCCGCGGGCCTCGCGGTCGCCCTGGCCGCCCCCGCGTTCGCCGGGGTCACGGGTACCAAGCACGACATGATCGCGATGACTCTCACCGGGCAGTTCGCCCTGAACCGGGGCGTGTGCTCCTTCTGCCACGTGCCCCACGGGGCCCAGGGCGACCGGCTGTGGGCCGGCACCCCCGCCGCCGGGTACACCCCGGTGGCGAACCTCTGCGCCACCTGCCACCTCACCGGGAACGGCTCGATCACGAGCTCGGCCACCGAGTCCACGAACATGTTCGACGAGGCGGCCCACGGGTTCGACGAGACCGTGCTCACCACGGCCGGCACCCGGTACAACCAGGGCCAGAGCCTCGCGGGCTCGGGGCTTCCCTACACCAACGACGACGCGGGCGTGAGCGGCACGAACATCGACTGCACCTCGTGCCACGACCCCCACTCGAACACCGTCGGCCAGCGGCCGTTCCTCCGGATGGCGCTCACGAGCCTCTGCCAGGCCTGCCACGGCTCGCGTGAGACCACCGGCACCATGGCCTCGAACACGAACGGCGCGACGACCCCGCACTCGAACCACCCCGTGGGCGCCTCGTACACGGGACGGGCCTCGGCGCCCATCACCTGGACCGCGGCCTACCAGCGGACGGCCGACCTCACCAACGCCTCCAACGCGACCGAGGGGAACTGGACCCTCGGCGGGCACCGCACCGACGGCGGCACCGCCGGCGGCGTGACCTGCGTGACCTGCCACATCGTCCACGGCGAGGACCCGACGAACGGCGGGGCCCTGCCCCAGAACGACCTCCTCGTGAACGTGAAGGCGAGCGCCGCGGGCGACCTCTGCACCGACTGCCACGGCGCGGCCCCCGGGGCGGCGGGCACCACGAACCACCCCGTGGCCACGACCTCCGACGCCACGTACGCGGGTAGCGTCACCGGGAACACCCTGGCCGTGGACAGCGACGCGCAGCCGTTCCTCCAGGACGACGTGGTGAGCCCGTCGGGCGTGTACGCCGACGCCGGCACGCTCGTGTGCCTGAGCTGCCACGACATCCACTTCGGCGAGGACGCGAGCCCCGTGCTCGCCGACACCGCGGCCACGAGCCCCGATTTCAACCCCTTCTGCCAGGGCTGCCACATCGACCCGGTCATCACGAGCCGGGCCCACCACCCCTACACGGGCTCGACGAGCTACGACACGGCGACCTACGAGGCCTACATCGTGGGCGGCACCTCCGCGGCCTTCTACCAGCAGGCCCTCGGGTGCGAGACCTGCCACCGGGCCCACAACGGCGTGGACCAGGGCATCACCGGGTCCAGCGCGGACTTCCTGCTGCGGGCCCTCAACTGGGACGGCCCCACCAACGCGGACACCCCGGCCTCGAGCATGTGCGTGGCCTGCCACAGCGCGAACCCCGCCCGGTTCAAGTACAACCTGGGCCAGGCCGGCGACCTCGGGTCCCACTGGGTGAGCCACGCGGCCGCGATCGTCACCAACGACGACAACGCCACGCCGGTTCTGGACGCCGGTGAAGACACGACCAGGGTGCCGGGCCTCCAGACGAACGGCCCCGGCGGCGGCGCGCCGATCCGGACCACGAACTGGCCCGCGACCGGGCTCGACTACGCGGGCGACGGCAACCAGAGCTCGTTCTCCAAGGTGGGCGGCCAGACGTTCGACTTCGCCACGGGCCCGGCGGACACGGGCGGCGTGATCTGCGAAAGCTGCCACAGCGTGACGAACCCGCGCGACGCCGACTGGCTGCTCCTGGGCGAGTTCGACACCACCGCCCGGAACACCAATGACAACACGACGGCCAGCACCGCCACGACCCAGACCGCCCAGGGCGGCGACGGCCTGTGCCTCGGCTGCCACGGCATCCCGGGCGGGACCCACCCGACCACGGGCAGCACGGTGACGAAGACCGGCGCCGCGCTCAACACGGACACCTCCCCCTATGCGGCGGCGAGTCCGGCGGGCGAGGCGTTCTACCCGGCCGCGGACGAGATGACGTGCACCTCGTGCCACGACGTCCACTCCGGGAACACGGGCGCCGCGATCTACATCCTGAAGAACGGGCAGAACAACGAGCAGATGGGGACCGCCACGACCCTCACGGACGCCGTGCGGGCCTACACCGGGAGCACCGTGGCGGATCCGAGCCTGAACTTCACGGATCTGTGCGCGGCCTGCCACGACCAGTACCGGTAGGGCAACACACGGCCCGCCCCGGGGCCCGGCGCCCCGGGGCGGGGCAAGGGTAGTTCGGGAAGGGGGGCGGCGCCCGGCGCCGCCCCCCGGTCCCGCGTGGTGGGGGTGGGGGGCTGCGGTGAAACCTCAAACGACAAGGAGAGTGCAGATGCTCAAGCGGATCGTTTCGGTTGCCTGCTGCGCCGTGTTGCTCCTGGGCGTGGCCGTCGGGGGCGCGGGGGCCGAGGAGAAGAAGGCCGAGAAGCCCACGGTGAGCCTCAAGGTGGGCGACCCGGTGGTGGACGTGATGGTGGACGGGAAGAGCCTCGCCAAGGAGGTGGGGCAGAAGGGCGTGGTGATCTGGGCCCAGTCGGCCTGCTCGGCCTGCCGCCATGAGCTTTCGAACCTCGGGAACCTGAAGGAGAAGTTCAAGGACACGAAGTTCGTGGTGATCATGGTGGACGTGGGCGGCAAGGAGATGGCCTCCCGCGTGGTGGACAAGTACGGGGTGGACAAGGTCGCCACGGTCCTCTACGATCCCGAGTTCCAGTCGGGGGAGAAGTACGGCGTGTACAGCACCCCGTACGCCGTCGTGGTGAAGGGGGGCAAGGTGGTGGAGCGCCTGGGGAACCTCAATCCCCGGGAGAACCAGCTCGCCGCGGCGCTGGGCAAGCTGTAACCGGGAGGCACGGCCCGGCCGGCCCGGGGAGGGCCGCCGGGAAGGAACGTCGCGCGGCGTGGCGGGCCCTAACCCGCCACGCCGTTTTTCGGGGGGCGGGCGGAGGACGTCGTGGGGAAACGGACGGCATGGATCGGGGCCGCGGTGGCGGCGGCGCTGGCGTGGGCTTCCGCGGTGCCGGCGGGCACGCAGGAGTTCGCGAAGGCGATGGAGGAGGGCCGGTGGGGCGAGGCGGCCGCGGAGGGCCTCGCCCTGGCGGAAACCCTGCCCCGGGGGCCCGAACGGTGCCGGGTGGAGAACGACGTGGCCGTGGCCCGGATGAACCAGGGCCGGTGGGAGGAGGCCCTGGGGCTCCTGGAAGGGGTGGAGGAGGCGTGCGGGCTCGACGCCGTCGTGGCCTACAACCTGGCCCACACCCACCTCATGCTGGGGGACCACCTGGAGGCCGTGCGGTACGGGAGCGAGGCGGCGCGGCTGGGGTACCGGGCGCCGGCGATCTGGCTCGTGCTCGCCGAGGGGCAGGCCGGGCTGGGCCGGTGGGAGGAGGCCCTGGCGTCGTTTCTTGCGTTTCGGGAGGCCGACCCCTACCGGCCCGAGGGCCACCGGGGCGTGGTGCTGGCGCTGGGGCGGCTGGGCCGCTGGGCCGAGGCCGCGAAGGCGGCCGAGCACATCCTGGGCATGGCGCCGCTCGAGCAGTTCGACCCGGGGTTCCAGGCCATGGTGGGGCGGATCTGGGCCCACACGGGGAAGGTGGAGAGGGGGCGGGAGGTGCTGAAGCGGCTCGTCTCGCTTTCGCCCTTCGACCCCGAGCTGCTGGTGGCCATGGCCGACGTGGAACTGGCCGCGGGCGACGCCGACCGGGCGATGGCGGTGGCCCAGAAGGCCGTGTTCGCCGGCGCGGACCCGGAGTCGGTGTTGAAGGAACTGGGGAAGGCCGACGACCCGCGGTGGCGGGAGGTGGTCGGCCGGGGACCGGAGGAGTAGCCGGAGGGAGTGCCGTGAAGCGTCGGACACTGTGGGCGTGCGTCGCCGCGGTGGCCGCGTGGGGCGCGGGAATGCCGGTGGCGCAGGCGGTGGATCTCACGATGGGGGAGCGGGGGGCCCGGGAGGCCCGGGCGCTGGCGGAGGAACTCGAGACCCTCGAGGCGCTGGACGCCCGGTTCGACATCCCGGCGTTCGATCTGAACGGCGTGCGGGTGCACGCCGTGGTGGCGACCCCGCGCTACCGGGGGGCCCGGCGGGTGCTCGCCGGGGGGGAGCCCGACACGGCGGCGGCCGACGCCTTGGAGTTGGAGATCCGGGCGTCGGGGGGCCCGGCGGCCCAGGACGTGGAGGCGGAGTTCTTCCGGGGGAAGGCTCGGATCCTGGCCCGGGACCGCACGGTGGAGCAGGGGGCGGACGGGTGGATCATCCGGGCGGCGTTCAACCCGGAGCACCTGGACCTGGAGGGTCCGGCCACGCTCCTGATCCGGGTGGGCAAACCGAGGGCCCACAACGCGAACTACCGGCTGTTTCGTCTGAACCTGGCCGAGTTCCCCTGACGCGCGGCCGGGCCCCCCTCACTTCGCGTGGCACTGCTGGCAAACGCCGGTGAAGCTGCCCAGTTGGTCCCGGGGGGTGACGTAGGTGCCGGGCGAGCCGTCGGCCTGGAGATAGGACGTCCGGCCCGAGCGGGCCTCGGCGAGCGCGGCGGGGTAGAGCCCCCCGGCCTCCACCCCGGGGCCCTTCCACTCCCCGCCGTCCAGGTGCTCGGGGGCGTCGAGGCAGTAGGTGTAGGAGTTGGGGTTCGCGTCGTGGGGCTGGTGGCACGAGTCGCAGGAGAGCGCGTTGCGGGCCCGGTCGAGGGTGGCGTGGCCCAGGATGCGCTCCCGGAGCCACGGGGCCGAGGCGTTGAGCGGCTCGCCGGTGCGCGACACGGTCATGCCGGTCATGGGGTGGGTGCCCTCG
>NZ_BAAHFQ010000124.1:0-8543 GCF_054681715.1 Deferrisoma sp. | reverse complement strand
GGCCCGAGGTGGCCGAGGCGGTGCGGAAGCGGGCCGAGGGAGGGGAGATCGCGTGCGCGGCGGCGTTCGCCGTGGCCGAGGAGTGCGGGGCGACACCGGCGGAGGTGGGGCTCGCCATCGACCTCCAGGAGATCTCGATCGTGAAGTGCCAGCTGGGGCTCTTCGGGTATCCGCCCAAGCGGAGCATCGTGGAACCCGCCGCGTCGGTGGACCCGGACCTAGAGGCCGCGATCCGTTCCGCCCTCGTGGACGGTCGGCTTCCCTGCGCCGAGGCGTGGCGCATCGCCGCCGAGCGGGGGATCGGCAAGATGAAGGTCTCGGAGGCCTGCGAGGCCCTCGGGGTCAAGATCTCGTCGTGCCAGCTCGGCGCGTTCTGACCCTCGGCCCCGGCCCGGCGCACCGCCGGGCCGGGGGCAACACAAGATCTTGTGTTCTAGGCCACCGGAGCCACAGTACGTTGTGTTTTATCCTTTACTTTTCCCCCCCGATCCCGTAGCATGCCGGCGTCGCCTCCTCCCCTGACGTCGGATGGAGCCGGATGAAGCTCAAAAAGCTCGACCTCTGCGGCTTCAAGACCTTCCCCGAACCCACCCAGATCGTGTTCCACGACGGCATCACGGCCGTGGTGGGGCCCAACGGGTGCGGCAAATCGAACATCATCGACGCGATCCGCTGGGTCATGGGCGAGACGAGCGCCAAGGGGCTCCGCGGCGACGCCATGACCGACGTGATCTTCAGCGGCAGCGACTCCCGGAAACCCCTGAACCTGGCCGAGGTCACCCTGACCCTGACCGAGGTGGAGGGCGCGCTCCCCGAGAAGTTCGGCAACTACCACGAGGTGGCCATCACCCGGCGGCTCCACCGGTCGGGGGAGAGCGAGTACCTGATCAACAAGGTGCCCTGCCGGCTCCGGGACATCATGGAGCTTTTCATGGACACCGGCGTGGGGCGCCGGGCCTACTCGGTGGTGGAGCAGGGGCGGATCGACGCGATCCTGTCGGCGAAGCCCGAGGAACGACGGTCGCTCATCGAGGAGGCGGCCGGCATCACGAAGTTCCGGGCCCGCAAGGAGGAGACCCAGCGCAAGATGGAGCACGTCCGCCAGAACCTGGAGCGGATCGGGGACGTGATCGGCGAGGTGCGCCGGGAGATGAACGCCCTCAAACGCCAGGCGTCCCGGGCCGAGGCGTTCCGGAAGCTCCGGGCCCAGCGCCGGGAGGGGGAGCGGGCCCTCCTGGTGTTCGAGTGGTCCGGGCTCACCGAGCGCCTGGCCGCCTGCCGCGACCGGGTGAAGGGACTGGAGGCCCAGTTGGTGGAGGCCCACGCCGCCGTGAGCCGGACCGAGGCCGAGGTGGAGGCGGCGCGGCTCGCCCTCCTGGAGAGGGAGAAGGGGCTCGAGGGGGTCCAGAAGGGGGTGTACGAGGTCCGAAACCGGATCGCCCAGGCCGAGGAGCGCTCGTCCTTTCTGCGGCGGGAGATCGACGCCCTGGCCGAGCGGGCGACCGCGGCCGAGGCAGAGGCGGCCGACCTCGTCCGAAGGCGGGAGGAGCTGGCGGCCGAGGCCGAGGCGGTCCGGCGGGAGCTCGCCGAGTTGGAGCAGAGCCTGGAGGGCCGGGAGGGGGTTCTGGAAACCCTGGAGGGGGAGCACGAGGCCGCCCTCGAGGCCCAGCGGGAGGCCGAACGGGCCGTGGAGGCCCGCAGGCGCGAGGTGCTCCAGGCGCTCTCCGAGGTCACCCGGCTGGGCCACGCCCTCGACCACGCCGCCCGCCAGGAGTCGGACGCCCAGCGGCGCCTGGCCGAGGCGAACCGGACCGAGGCCGAGGCCCGGGAGCGGCTGGCCGAGGTGGAGGCCGAGATCGAGCTCCGCCAGGGGGAGCTCCGCCGGGCCGAGGCCGCCCGGGACGAGACTGCGGCCGAACGGGCCCGGCTCGAAGAGGCCCTGCGGGCGACCCGTAGCCGGCGCGAGCAGGCGAACCGCCGCGCCGAGGAGCTGCGCCGGAAGCTCCACGGAGACGAGTCGCGGCTCCAGAGCCTGGAGCAGCTCAAGAATCGGTTCGAGTGGTACGCCGAGGGGGTCAAGGAGGTGCTGGCCCAGGCCCTGGCGACGGGCCGCAACGGGGTGCGCGGCGTGGTGGCCGACATCCTGGCGGCGCCGCCGGAGTACGAGGCCGCCCTCGAGGCGGCCCTGGGGGAGCGGCTCCAGTACGTGATCGTGGAGGATCCCGACCGGGGGCTGGAGGCCGTGACCCACCTCAAGGAGCGGCGGGCCGGCCGGTCAAGCTTCGCGCCGGTGGAGCTCCGGCCGGGCCTGGAGCCCGTGTTTCCCCCGGCCGGCGCGCCGGGGGCCCGGGGACGGCTCCTGGATCTCGTCGAGGTGGCCGAGGGCTACGAGGCGTTCGCCCGGGGGCTCCTGGGCGACGTGTTCGTGGTGGAGAGCCTGGAGCACGCCGTGGGGCTGTGGCGGCAAAACGGGATGCGGGCCACCCTGGTGACCCTCGACGGCGACACCGTGAGCCCCGAGGGGGTGATCTCGGGGGGCGCGAAGGCCGGGGAGCAGGCCGGGCTCCTCCGAAAGAACCGCGAGATCCGGGAGCTTCGCCGCACGGTCGAGGCGCTCCGGCGGGACCTGGAGGCGGCCGAGCAGGAGGTGGAAACCCTCGATGCCGAGGCCGCGCGTCTCGAGGCCGAGGGGGAGGCCGCCCGGGAGGAGGCCCACCGCCAGGAGCTCCAGGTGGTGCACCTGGCGCGGGACCTGGAGCGGCTCGCCGAACGGCGCGAGCGGCTGGTGGAGCGCTGCGAGGGGATCGCCTTCGAGCGCGAGGAGCTCCTCGAGGCTCAGGAGCGGTTTCGGGAGGAGCGGCTGCGCCTCGAGGCCGAGCGGCTCGAGGCGGCGGAACACCACCGGCGGGCCGAGGAGCAGGCGGAGGCGCTGGAGGCCGAGGTGGAGGCCCTCCGGGAACGGGCCCGGGTGCTCGGGGCCCGGGTGGCCCAGCAGCGGGTGCGGGACGCCGCGGACCGGCAGCGGCACCGGGGGCTTCAGGAGCGGATCCGCACCCTCGTGACGAGCCTCGAGAACGTGGACCGCCGCCGGGAGAAGCTCGCGGCCGAGGCCGAGCGGGCCCGGGCCGAGCGGGCCCAGCGGTTCGAGGAACTCCGCCAGGTGCTCGCGTTTCTCGACGTCGCCCGGCGGGAGCTCGAGACCGCCGAGGGCTCGGCGCGGGAGGCGGCCGAGGCCCTCGACACGGCCCGCGCCCGGGTGGGGGAACTCGAAAAGGCCGGCGCGGCGTCCCGGGTCCGGCTCGGGGAAGTCCAGGAGGCCCATAACGCCGCCGCCCTGGAGCTTCGGGAGCGGGAGGTGGAGGCCCGGACCCTGGCCGAGCGGTTCCGGGAGAAGACGGGCGAATCCATCGACGAGGCCGCCCGGGAGGGCGTGCCCGAGGGGTTCGACCCGGAGGCCACCCGGGCGCTCCTGGAGGACCTCGACCGCAAACTCGCGGGGTTCGGCGAGGTGAACCTGCTCGCCATCGAGCAGTACGAGGAGCGCAAGGAACGGTTCGAGTTCCTGGAGCGCCAGCGCGAGGACCTGGAGGGGAGCCTCCGGTCGCTCCAGGAGGCGATCCGGAAGATCGACCGGGAGAGCCGAAAGCGGTTCGGGGAGACCTTCGAGAAGGTCCGCGAGGCCTTCCGGGAACTCTATCCGAAACTCTTCCGGGGCGGGGAGGCCGAACTCGTCCTCACCGAGCCCGAGGACCTCCTCACCACGGGGATCGACATCGTGGCGCGGCCCCCCGGGAAGCGCCCCCAGAACATCAGCCTCCTGTCGGGCGGCGAGAAGGCGCTTACGGCCGTCGCGCTCATCTTCGCCATCTTCCAGGTGAAGCCGAGCCCCTTTTGCATCCTCGACGAGGTGGACGCCCCGCTCGACGAGGCGAACATCGGCCGGTTCACGGAGCTCCTGGCCGAACTCAAGACCCGC
The DNA here is from genome assembly GCF_054681715.1 of Deferrisoma sp. NCBI lineage: Bacteria > Pseudomonadati > Thermodesulfobacteriota > Deferrisomatia > Deferrisomatales > Deferrisomataceae > Deferrisoma > Deferrisoma sp. Next base: position 4,567 of record NZ_BAAHFQ010000124.1, on the reverse strand, counting down.
TCCCAGTTCGTCATCATCACCCACAACCGCTCCACCATGGAGGCGGCCGACCACCTCTACGGCGTCACCATGTCCGAACCCGGCGTGAGCCGGGTCCTCTCCGTCAAACTCCACGACGAAGCCCCGGCCGAGGCGGCCTGACAAAGCGGGGGCGATCCGGCCCCGTCTCCGTGGGCTTTTCCCCGGACCCTGGGCCATTCGGGTCGGCCGTGGTATGGTTCCCCCAGGTCGGGGCGAACGGGCTGTCGGCGGAAAGGTCGCGCGTGCCGGAACTGTGCCGCTTCTTTAGGAATCGTGATTCGGATGTTCGTCGAGGTCGGGGAGCCGCACCACGTCCCGCATTTCCACGCGTACTATCAGAACCACGTGGGCGTGTTCGGCATTGACCCGGTGGAGATGGTGGCCGGGTTCTTGCCGCGCCGGCAGCGGCGGCTCGTGGAAGCGTGGGCCGAGCTACACCAGGAGGAGCTGATGGAGGACTGGCAGCGTCTGCAGCAAGGGCGACGCCCGTTCCCCATCGAGCCTTTGCGGTGAGGGTGACGATGACGCACGGCATTTACAAGGTGACCGAACTGGTTGTGGAGGGCCCGTACACCTTGCGGTTGCGGTTCGACGACGGCGCGGAGGTGACGATCGATTTTCGGCCCGTGTTGGAGGGGGAGGTGTACGGAGAACTGAAAGACCCCGAGGTGTTTCGGCAGGTTCGGATCGACCCGGAGGCGCACACCCTCGTGTGGCCGAACGGCGCGGATTTCGATCCCGAGACCCTTAGGAACTGGGACACGTACCTCCCCGCGCTCGCCGAGAGGGCGAGGCGCTGGGCGTCCCGGGCGGCTTGATGTGGAGGGCGGCACGATGACCGAGACGATCCAACGCTTTCTGGACGCCGTGGAGACCTGCGTGCGGCCGCTCACGAAACCCGTGGGCATCAAGCTCGCCGCGGAAGGGGAGGCGGCCCCGCCCAAAACGAAGCGGCCGCTTGAGCACCTGAAACGGCGGATGACCGTGTGCCAGGGGCTCACGGCGGCCCGTACCCTGGGCTGGACCATGGCCTTCGGGGCGGACGACCACGGGTGCCCCATGCCCAAGGTGTTCGCCGGCCACATCCCCCCCGACCGGCTCCTGACCGGCCAGGTAGCCGATTTCTACCAGGCCGACCCCGAGGTGGCCCGGGCCATGGAGGCGAGCTACCCCCGCTGGCCCGAGGGGCGGTACCGGGAGATCTGGCTTGCCCCCCTGGACCGGTGCGCGTTCGAGCCCCATGTGGTGGTGGTGTACGGGAACCCGGCCCAGGTTCTGGCCCTGATCCAGGCCGGGAACTTCGGGGTGGGCACCGGGGTTCGCTCCGTGAGTTCGGGCCGGTTCGGGTGCTCGGCCTGGATCGCCGGGGTGGCCCAGTCGGGGGAGTGCACCTACCTCGTGCCGGGGCCGGGGGAGCGGGTGTTCGCGGGCACCCAGGACCACGAGATGGCGTTCGCCGCGCCCGCGGGCGCCCTGGACCGGGTGGCCGCCGGGTTGAACCACGTACGCCGGGGCGGGGCCTACCGCTACCCCGTGCCCAACCTGGCGGCCCTGAGCGAGCCCCAGATGCCCCCTAAGTACCACGAGATCGATCCGACCCACGCCCCGGACTGACGGGACGGACCGAACCGAGGAAGGCGGTTTCATGTATTGAAACCGCCTTTTTCTTGACAAGACGGTTTGTGTGCGAAATATTGGGCCGGCCGGCGGGGGCGGAAAGGCGCGCGCATGGACGGGTCGGCCCGAGGGGGGAAGGGCGAGTGGGGGCACCGGGGCTGGTGGGTGCTGGGGAGCGCCGTGTTCGTCCTGTTTGCGATCGGGGCGGTGCGGTTCTCCTATGGGGTGCTCTTCCGGCCGATGATCGAGGAGTTCGGCTGGAGCCGGGAGGTGGGCTCCTGGGCCTACTCGGCGAACATGTGGTGCTTCGCCCTCACCATGCCCCTGTCGGGGGCCCTGTACGACCGGTTCGGGCCCCGCCGGCTCCTGGGGCTCTTCGGTGGGCTTCTGGTCGCCGGGGTCGCGCTGTCCGCGGCGGCCACCTCCCTGGGGCCGTTGGTCGTGGGGTACGGCTTCCTGGCCGGGGTGGGGTTCGGCGGACTCGGCCCCACGCTCCTGGCGAGCGTGGTGGGGCGGTGGTTCGCGGGCCGCACGGGGTTTCTCATGTCGCTTGGGTTCGCCGGGATCGCGGCGGGCCAACTCACCCTGCTTTCCCCCGTGGCCTGGGCGGCCGAGGTCCTGGGATGGCGGTGGGCCCTGGGGGGCCTCGCCCTTCTCTTGGTCCTCGCGGTGGGTCTGGCCCTGGTCTTCGTGCACGACGAACCCGCCGCGTTCGGCCTCGGTCGGGTGGGGGAGGGGAATCCGCAAGGCCCGCGGCGCTCCCCTGATGGCGAAGGGGCCCGGATGGGCTGGGGCGGGGCGGTGGCCACGGCCGCGTTCTGGGTCATCTGCGCCGTCTACGCGATCTGCGGCTTCACCGACTTCCTCGTCGATCTCCACGTGGTCCCCCTTCTCCTCGACCGGGGTGGAACGCTCCTCGCCGGTGGCGCGGTCAAGGCGGTCATGGGGGCCGCCTCGTTTTTCGGGGTGCTCCTGTCCGGGTGGCTCGCCGACCGCATGGACGAGCGCGTTCCCCTGGCCGCGTCGTTCGCCCTGCGGGCCCTCATCTTCGCGGGGGTGCTTCTGCTCCCGGGGTTGGGGCCGGCCGTGGGGTTTGCCGTGTTGTACGGGTTTTCGTTCATGGCGTCGGCCCCCATCACCACCGTACTGGTGCGGAAGCGCTACGGGGTGGCGAACATCGCGCTGCTGACGGGCACCGTGACCTTCGTCCACCACGCCGCCGGCGGACTGGGTGCGTTTCTGGGAGGCGCGGTGTTCGACCGGTTCGGCTCCTACGGGGCGGCCCTGGCCCTGGCCGGGGCGCTCTCGGCCGCGGCGGCCGGGCTCAGCCTCGCGATCTCCAAGGCCCGCGGGGAGGGCGCGGGGGCCGCCTAAACCGGCCAGCTCCCGCGTGAAAAGGAGAGATCCGTGCTGTTTCGGGAGTGCCTGTGTTTCGCGCTGGGCAAGGTGACGCGTCAGATGGCCCGCGCCTACCGCGAGCGGCTCGAGCCCTACGGCCTCACCCAGCCCCAGTTTTTCCTCCTCATCGCGCTCTATGAGGAGGACGACATCCCCATCTCGCGGCTCGCCGAGGCGGTGGCGCTCGACAAGTCTACCCTGACGGGCATCCTCGACCGGCTGGAGCGCGACGGGTTGGCCGAGCGGGTGCCCACCCCGGAGGACCGCCGGGTGGTCCACGTGCGGCTCACCCCGAAGGCCCGGGCCCTGGAGGGGGAGTTGCGGCGGATCTACGAGGAGACGAACCGGGTGTTTCTCGTCCGGCTCACCGACGAGGAGCGCCGGGTGCTGGACCGGGTGGTGGCGAAGTTCGAGGAGGTGTCCCATGGGTGAGCGGCGGGTCCACTACGGCTGGGTCGTCATCTTCACCGGACTTCTGGTGACCATCGGGGCCCACGGGTTCGGCCGGATGTCCTACACCCTGATCCTGCCGGCCATGAAGGACGGGCTCGGGTTCACCTACACCCAGTTGGGGCTCCTCGAGATGGGGAACTTCGTGGGGTATCTGGTGATGGCCCTGGTGGGCGGCATGCTGGCCGCCCGGTTCGGGCCCCGGCGGGTCATCGCCTCGGCCCTGGTCCTCATGGCGCTCACCCTAGCCGGCATGGGGGTGGCCCGGGGGTTCGGGTTCGCCCTGGCCATGCGCACCCTCACGGGGCTCGGGAACGGGGCGGCCTACGTGCCGGCCATGGCCCTCGGGGCGGCGTGGTTTGCGCTTCGGCTCCGGGGGCTCGCGACCGGGATCGTGACCGCCGGGATCGGGGCGGGCACGATGATCGCGGGGCTCATCGTGCCGCCGATCCTCCAGGCCGGCGGCCCCGAGGGCTGGCGCACGGCCTGGTTCGTGCTGGGGGCGGCGGTTCTGGCGATCGCGGCGGTGGCCGCGGCGCTCCTTCGCACGAGCCCGGCCGAGGTGGGGCTTCGGCCGATCGGCGAGGATCCGGCGGTCGCACCGCCCGCCGGGACCCCGGGCGGGCGGGCCGGGGTGCTCCAGTGGGGGCTCGTGTACCGCCAGCGAAAGGTCTGGTACCTGGGGTTCGTGTACTTCATGTACGGGTTCTCCTACATCATCTACGTGACGTTCTTCGTGGCCTACCTCGTGAAGCAGCGGGGGTTCGGCACCGGGGAGGCGGGGGGGCTGTGGGCGCTGGTGGGGGCCCTGAGCACGTTCTGCGGGCTTTTGTGGGGCGGCATCTCCGACCGGATCGGCCGGGCCCGGGCCACGGCCCTGGCCTACACGGTGCTCGCCTTCGCCTACGGGGTGTATGCGCTGAGTTCGGGCCGGTTCGGCCTCTACCTTTCGGCCGTGGTGTTCGGGGTGACGGCCTGGAGCGTGCCGACGATCACGGCCGCGGCCGCCGGCGACTACGTGGGGCCGCGGCTTGCGCCCGCCTGCCTCGGGTTCATCACGCTCTTTTTCGGGATCGGCCAG
>NZ_BAAHFQ010000123.1:0-8730 GCF_054681715.1 Deferrisoma sp. | reverse complement strand
CGGGCTCGCCAACGTGGCCACGGCGGCCCGCCGGGCCCGGGAGCTCGTGCGCCAGATCCTCGCCTTCAGCCGGGGCGGCGAGGGGCCGGTGCGGCCGGTGTGCCTCGCGCGGCTCGTGCGCGAGGTGAGCCGGATGATGGGGGCGCAGCTCCCGGCCGGGGTCCGGTGGGCCGAGGAGCTGGGGGAGGGGGAGTTCACGGTCTTGGGGGACGAGGCCCGGCTCCACCAGGTGATCCTGAACCTTTGCCAGAACGCGGTGCAGGCGGTGGAGGGGGCCGGGGGGGAGGTGCGGGTGCGGGTGACCCGGCGCGCCGACCCCGACGGCCGCGACAGCGTGTGCCTGGAGGTGGCCGACACGGGGTGCGGCATGCCCCCCGAGGTCCGGGAGCGGGCGTTCGAGCCGTTCTTCACCACGAAGCCCGTGGGGAAGGGCACGGGGCTGGGGCTGAGCGTGGTGTACGGGGTGGTGAAAAGCCTCGGGGGCCGGATCGAGGTGGAGAGCGAGCCGGGGGCGGGGAGCACGTTCCGGGTGTTCCTGCGGCCCGCCGAGCCCGTCCGGCAGCCGGACGCCCGGCGGCCGGGGCGCCGGCGGCCCGGCCCCCTCAAGATCCTCCTGGTGGACGACGAGGAGACCCTGCTTTCGTTCGGCCGGGCGGTGTTGGAGGGGGCGGGGCACAAGGTGGATGTAGCCGCCGACCCCCGGGAGGCCCTGGGCCGGCTGCGGCTCGACCCCACGCGGTACGACCTCGTGCTGGCCGACCGGTCCATGCCCGGGATGGGGGGCGACGAGCTTCTCGCCGAGGCGAAGCGCCTGCGGCCCGACCTCGTCACGATCCTGTGCACGGGCGGATCCGTCGGGGAGGCGCCCGCCGCCGACCGGGTGCTCCAAAAGCCCCTCGCCCCCGACGAGCTCGTGGTCGCGGTGGAGGAGGCGGTCGCGCCGCGCCCCGACCGTTGACCGCCGTCTAGAAGCGCACGCTGGGGTTGTGGAGGGTGCCGGAGCCGGGGCTCGGGGGATCCAGGAGGACCCGGCGGCCCTCGACCCGGAGCCGGCCCTCGGCCAGGTACTGGAGGGCCTGGGGGTAGATGCGGTGCTCCTCCCGGAGGATCCGGGCGGCAAGGGTCTCGGGGGTGTCGTCGTCGCGCACCGGCACCACGGCTTGGCAGACGATCGGGCCCGTGTCCATGCCCTCGTCCACGAAGTGCACGGTGCAGCCCGAGAACTTGGCGCCGTGGGCGATCACCTTCTCGTGGACGTGAAGGCCCGGGAAGGCCGGCAGGAGGGCGGGGTGGATGTTGAGCACCCGTCCCGGAAACGCCCCCAGGAGCCGGGCCGTCACGAGCCGCATGTACCCGGCCAGGGCCACGGTGTCGACCCCGTGGCGCCGGAGGGCCTCCACCACGGCCTCGTCGTGGTCCTCCCGGGGGCGGTCGGGGCTCCAGGGCACCACCTCGGCCGGCACCCCGGCCCGCCGGGCCCGCTCGAGGCCGAAGGCGGCGGGGTTGTCGCTCACCACCACCCGGACCTCGGCGTCGAGCCGCCCCGAGGCCGCGGCGTCCAGGATGGCCTGGAGGTTCGAGCCGCTCCCCGAGACGAGCACCCCGAGCCGCAGGGTCATCCCGCCCACTCCAGCGCGCCCTGGCCCTCTTCGCGTTCCTCGATCACGCCGATCACCCACGCCTTCTCCCCGAGGGCCTCGAGGCGGGCCACCACCTCCTCCACCTCGTGGGGCGGCACGATCACGGCGAACCCGATCCCGCAGTTGAACGTGCGGAAGAGTTCCTCCTCGGGCACGGAGCCGAGGGCTTGGAGCAGCCGGAAGAGCACGGGGACCTCCCAGGCCGAGCGGTCCACCACGGCCCGGCAGCTCTGGGGCAGCACCCGGGGCAGGTTCTCGGGGATTCCCCCCCCCGTGATGTGGGCCATGCCCTTCACGGTGAAGTCCCGCAGGAGGTTGAGCGCCGTTCGCACGTAGATGCGGGTGGGGGTGAGGAGCACCTCCCCCAGGGGCCGGCCGAGCTCGGGGAACACGTGGTCCAGGCCGAATCCGTGGCGGTCGAAGAGGATCGTTCGGGCCAGGGAGTACCCGTTGCTGTGAAGCCCCGTGGACCCGAGGCCCACGATCCGGTCTCCCACCGTGATGCCGGAGCCGTCGATCATCCGGTCCCGGTCCACGACGCCCACGCAGAACCCGGCGAGGTCGTACTCCCCGTCGGCGTACATCCCCGGAAGTTCGGCCGTCTCCCCGCCCACCAGGCTACACCGGGCCTCCTGGCACCCCGTGGCGATCCCGCGGATCACGGCCTCGGCCACGCCCTCGTCCAGGCGCCCCGTGGCGAAGTAGTCGAGGAAGAACAGCGGCTCGGCCCCCTGCACGACTACGTCGTTCGCGCACATGGCCACGAGGTCGATGCCCACGGTGTCGTGGACCCCAGTTTGGAACGCGATCTTGAGCTTCGTTCCCACCCCGTCGGTGGAGCTCACGAGCACGGGGTTTTCCAGGGGGAACTCGGCCAGCGACACGGCGGCGCCGAAGCCGCCCACGTGGCCCATCACCTCGGGTCGCAGGGTGGGCTTCACCACCTCCCGGATCCGGTCCACCAGGCGGGACGCCGCCTCGATGTCGACCCCGGCGTCCCGGTAAGTCAGGTTCTCGCTCACGACCTCTCCTCCCTCGCACCTGCCCAAAAACGGAGCGGCTAGCCTAGCCAAAGGCCCCTGGGGTGTCAATCGGGCCGGCCCGGTTGCCCGGCCCGTGCCGGGCCCGTAGAATGCCGACGTTTCGAGGGCCTCGGTGCCCTCTCCAGTCCGCCACGGGAGGTGTGGAGATGGTGCAGATCCTGGTTTCTTACTCGAGCCGATCCGGCAACACCGAAAAGCTCGCCCGGGCCGTGGCCCGGGGCGCCGAGCAGGCCGGGGCCCAGGTGGTGTGCAAGCGGGCCTCCGAAACCACCAAGGAAGACCTGATCGCGGCCGACGGGATCATCCTCGGAAGCCCGGTGTATTTCGGAACGGTGACGGCCGAGATGAAGGACCTGATCGACCGCAGCGTGGGCGCCCGGCGGAAACTGCGCAACAAGGTGGGCGCCGCGTTCGCCACCGGCGGGCACCACACCGGGGGGAAGGAGACCACGCTCCTGAGCATGCTCGTGGCGTTCCTGATCCACGAGATGGTGGTGGTGGGCGATCCCATCGAGACCGGCGGCCACTACGGCGTGGCCTGCCTGGGCGCGCCCGGCCCGGACGACGAGCGGGCCGGGGAGCTCCTGGGCGCCCGCGTCGCCGACGTGGCGCGGCGGCTCAAGGGGGGGTGAGCATCGGGCTCGCCGCCGATGCGTCGGGGGCGCCGGTGCGGATCGTGACTGTGGGTACGGGCACCTGCGTGCCCCGGCTCGACCGGCGCGGGCCGTGCACCCTGCTCGAGGCCGGGGGATATCGGGTGGCCGTGGATCTTGGACTCGGGGCCCTGCACGGCCTGCTCGCCGCGGGGGTGCGGCACCACAATCTGGACGCCGTGGTGTTCACCCACCTCCACCCGGACCACACGGCCGAGTTGGTGGCGCTCCTGTTCGCGGCCGGCTACGACGAGGCCCCCCGCACCCGGCCCCTCACCCTGGTCGGGGGGGTGGGCTTCGAACGGTTCGTCGAGGCCCTGCGGGGGGCCTACGGCGATTGGCTCGATCCCCGGGGATACCCGCTGGAGCCTCGGGAGTGCGCCCCGGGGGACCAGCTCTCGCTCGGGCCCTGGGCGCTTCGGACGGGCCCCGCCCGCCACCACCCCTCGAGCCTTGCGCTTCGCTGGGAGTTGGCCGGCCGGTCGTTCGTGATCACCGGCGACACCGGGCCGGACCGGGGCCTCGCCCGGTTCGCCCGCGGCGCCGATCTCCTCGTGGCGGAGGCCAGCTTGCCCGAAGGCGCCGCCTTCGACCGGCACCTGACCGCCCGCCAGGCCGGGGACCTGGCCCGGGAGGCCCGGGCCGGGGCCCTGGTGCTCCACCACCTTTACCCCTCGGCCGACCGGGCCGACCCCGGCCGCCACGCAGCCGAGTCCTTCCCCGGACCCGTGATCGTGGCCCGGGACGGGATGATGGTGTGGGAGGGAGACGGGATCCCCGGGGCCGGGTGAACCCCGCCGCCCCGCCCCCCTATCCCGAACCCGCCCCCGAACCGATCTCCGGGTGATCCCTGCGCAACACGGACTCCAGCGCCTCCACCACCACCGGATCGAACTGGGTTCCGGCCCCTCGCCGCAGTTCGGAAAGCGCCTGGGCCGGGCGCATGCCCCCGCGGTAGGGCCGGTCGCTCGTCATGGCGTCGTAGGCGTCGGCCGCGGCCAGGATCCGGGCCTCCAGGCGGAGGTCCGCCCCCCCGATGCCCATCGGATATCCGGTGCCGTCCGGCCGCTCGTGGTGTTGCAGCACCACCTCGGCCACCTCCCGGAGCCAGGAGAGGGGTTCCAGGATCTTGGCGCCCGTAAGCGGGTGTTGCCGCACCAGATCGAGTTCCACGGGTTCGAGTTCCGCGGGTTTTAGGAGCACCTCGTGGCGCAACGCGATCTTCCCGATGTCGTGGAGCATGGCGGCCTGCTCCAGCACCTCGAAGGCCCGTTCGGGGATCTCGAGCTCCCGGCCCACGGCGAGGGCTAGCCGGGTGACCCGCTGGGAGTGGCCCCGGGTGTAGGCATCCTTGGCCTCAATGGCGTTCACCAGCGACTGGACGATCTCCAGGGTGGCTTTCTGCTGGAGGCGGTGGAGCCGGGCCGCCTCGTGCACGGCTCCCACCTCCCGGGCGAACGGCAAGAGGACGTCCAGGTCCCGGCGGCCGAAGGCGGGCCGCCCCTCCGGGTCGTAGACGAGGAGGAATGCCTCGGGCCGGTCGGCGTCGGGGGCCTGAACGGGGGCCGCCAGGAGCGAGCGCACCGGCCGGCCCGACACCGGGTCCGAAACCGTGGCCCCAGGCCCGGCGTCCACCACGGCTCCCCGGGGCGTCGCGAGATCGGCCAGGGGCAGTTCCGGGCCGAACCGGATCTCGGCCCGGCCCGGGTCGACGCGGCCGAAGGCCCCGGCAAGCCGCCAGGCGCCCGGTGTCGAGGGGCATCGGAGGAGGACGCAGGCCGTTCGGGCCCGCACGGCCTCGGCCCCCAGGCGGGCCGCGGCCCGTAGCACGGCCTCCGGGTCGGCGGCCCGGGGCAGGTGCCGGCCGAGTTCCCGCACGGTGATCAGCCGCTCCACGGCCTCTTCCAGTTCCCGGGTTCGCTCCCGGACCCGGGTTTCCAGGTCCCGGTGGAGGGCGGCCTGCTCCTGCCTGGCCCCGGCCAGCTGGCGGGTCATGGCGTTGAACGCCTCGGCGAGCTCCCGGATCTCCCGGGCGCCCCGCACCGGCACCTCCGCGGTGAGGTCCCCCTCGGCGCAGCGGCGGGTCGCGTCGGCGAGGGCCTTCACGGGGCCCACGATCCATCGCACGGCCGTGAGGAGGGCCAGGGTTCCGGCCAGGGAGAAGACGAGCGCCACCAGGGCCATGGCGGCGGTGGCCCGGCGGAGGTCGGCAAACGCCGGGCCCAGATCCCGCTCCACCACGAGGAGCCCCAGGGGTTCCCCGCCGACGGCCACCCGGGCCATGCCGAGCCTCCGGTTCCCCGGGAGGAGCGGCGATCGGGCCGGGATCGCCACGAAGGTGGAATGGAACGCGGGGCTCTTGGCCGCCTCGGTTCGGCCGTGGCACGTGCCGCACTCGATGGGAAGCCCGGCCCCCGGGACCAGGGATCGGCCGTCGGGGCCCAGGAGGGCCACCCGGGATCCGAGCAGTTGCTCCAGGTTCGCCAGGAGTTCCCGGTCCACCCGTTTCCCCAGGAGGATCACCCCGAGGATCTCCCCGTCCGACGGCCTCCGGATCGGGGCGGCGCCCACCAGGAGGGTGCGTTCTCCCGACCGGAGCACAGTGGAAAGGGTGATCCCGGCCAGGCCCAGGCGAACGACGCCCTCCTCCTCGGGTTCCACCGGGGGCGGGGGCTCGAATCCGGTCAGGGGGTTTTCCTGGTCGTCGAGGCTCAGGCGCTCCCGGCCCTCCCGGTCGACGAGGTCGAGCCAGTCCAGATCCCAGCGCACCTTCCAGGGAAGGAGGTCCGCCACGGGGGAGTGGTCGGCCGCCTCGGGCCCGAGGTGGATCCAGAGGTCCGAGTGGTCCGCTAGCTCCCGGGCCCGGTCGGCGAGGAGTTGGGCCTCGTCCTCGAGGAACCGCTGGGCGTGCCGGATCTCCTGCCGGATGGCCCGGTCCTCCTCGGCCACCAGGAGGTCCCCCACGAACCGGTAGGCGGTGGTGCCGAGCACGCCGAACCCCAGGGCGGTCAGGAGGAGGGGCACGGCGAGGATCTGGGAGCGGAGCCCGAGGGTCATCGCGAGGGTGCGGCCGCCACGGCCCCCAGGGCGTCCAGAACGGCCGCGGCTCGGGGGCCGACGAGGAATCCCAGGAACCGGGTCACCTCGGGCCGGGGTTCCGTGGGGCTCACGATCCCGAGGGGGATCACCAGCGGGAAGGCACCGGAGCGGGCGTCCTGGGCCCGGGGCCACACGCCGGCCGGGGGCACGACGCGCACCTCGATCCCCGAGGCCCGCAGTTCGGCCCGGCCGGCGTACCCGATTGCGTAAGGGGTGCTCGCGAGCGCCCGCCGCATGTCGCTCGCGTGGGGGAGCACCACGGCGTCCCGGGTCATCCGGAACGAGGGGCCGAAAAAGGCGTCCAGAAGGACCCGTCGCAGGCTTTCCCCGGGCTCCCGGTCGAGGACGAGGATGTCGTGATCCACCCCGTCCAGTTCGTTCCAGTTCCGGATCTCCCCGGCATAGATCCGCCGGATGTGGTCCGGCTCGAGCCGGGGGACGCCGCAGGACGGGTGGGCCGCGAACGCGATGGGGTCGTAGCCGAGCAGGTGGTACGCGAGGCCCTCGAGCTCCTCGGGCCGAAGACGGCGCGAACAGGTCCCGAGGTCCACGGCCCCCGACCGGACCCCGACCGCCGCCCCGGCCGTGCTCGTGCCCGGCAGGATCCGCACCCGGGCCCTGGGGTTCTCCTCGGCGTAGGCCTGGACGAGCCGTTCCAGCACCGGATAGAGGGTTTCGGAGCCCGCGACCCGAATCTCGGGTTCCGGCGGGAGTTCGGCCGGGCCGGCCACGGGTTCCTCGGCGCGCTGGCACGCAAAGAACCCGGCCAGGGTCGGAACGAGGGCGAGTGCAAGGAGTAGGCCTGTGCGGCGCAAGGTACGAAGAGCCTTTCCTCCCCCTCCCAAACGGTCCACGGGGCGAACTCCCGTACCCTAGCACCGCCCGGCCGGCCGCTTCAATTGGGTTCGCCGCCGAGGGGCGCGAACGGGGCGTGATTCGCGGTGAACCCCGGGGGCGTGCGGCGAAGGATCGGCCCGATCACGGGATCGTCCCGGGCACCGGAGAGGAATGCCCGCACCTCGGCACGGGGCCACGCCGGCTCCGCGAAGGGCCGGTAGAGGGAGAGATCCTGTCCGGGCAGGTCGGGCGCGAGGAGGCCCCGGGCGGCGAGTTCGGCCTCCCAGCGGCTCCCCCGGGGGAGGTGAAAGAGGGCCAGGTTGAGGAACGTGACGGCGTCGGCGTGGCGGCGCACCCAGTCCAGGGTTTCCTCGGCGTCCCGACGGGTCTGGCCGGGCAGCCCGAACAGCAGATACACCTGGGTCCGGATGCCCGCCTCGGTCAGCGCCCGCACGATGGGCCCGAGGAAGGCGGCGTAGGTCCCCTTGCCGGCCCGGTCGAGCACCGCCTGGGAGGCCGACTCCGCCCCGACGCGCAGGAGCCGGCACCCGCTCCGGGCGAGGCCCCGGGCCAGGGCGGGATCGGCCAGGAGGGGTTCCGGCCGCACGAACCCGTACCACCGTGGGCCGGGTTCGGGGGCCTCGGCCAGGGCCCGGAGGAGCGAGGGTGGAACGGCCTCGTCCGTGAGGTGGGCCCAGGGGCCGGGGGCCCGGGCCAGGGCGCCCGCCACCCCGGAGCGGGGGGGCGGCCGGAATCCCGCCCCGCCCTGGGCCGCCTCGGGGCAGAAGGCGCACCGCCGCCAGTAGCAGCCGCGGCTCAGGGGAAACGGGACCACCGGTCCCGGGGCCAGGTAGCCCTCCCCGAGGTCGTCGGGATCCACGCGGGGTTCCCAGGGGCCGGGCCGGGCGGGGGGCTCCCACACCCCCCGTCGGGGGGCCAGGACGCCCGGGGCCCGCCACGCCCCGTGCCACAGGGCCGCCAGGGCCTCCTCGCCTGGGCCCGCGACCAGGGCGTCCCAGGCCCGGAACACCGGGGACTCCGGCCGGAGCCGCGGCCTACAGGCCCCCACCAGCGCCCCGCCCAGGACGAGCCGGCCCCGGAACCCGGAGCGGCGAAGGCACCCCGCCAGGGCGAAGGCGGGAATCGCCTGGCTCAGGAACGTGGCCGAGACCCCGATCAGGGCGGGGTCCCGGTCCAACGCGGCCTCGGCGAGGGGCCGGAGAAGATCGAAGATCGGAAGGTCCTGGGGGGCCTCGGCCGCCCGGGCGAGGTCGGCCGACGAGAGCGGCGACCAGCCGGGGAGTTCCAGGTCCGAGGGGGTCACCCGGATGCCCCGGGCCTCCCCGCACACCCGGTAGGCCAGGAGGAGGTCCGCCAGGGTCTGCCGGTAGGCCGGGCCGGCGGCGTATCCCCGGGGGGTCGAGAGCCGCGCGGCCGCCCGGGGCGCCCGGGCGGCCG
>NZ_BAAHFQ010000122.1:0-8796 GCF_054681715.1 Deferrisoma sp. | reverse complement strand
GCGGGCCGTGGTGATGGCCGACGGCACCGCGATCGAGGCGAGCCACCTGAGCCCCTGGATCCAGGAGGGGCAGGACGGGCTCTTCCCGGCCATCGGCCCCGACGAGTACTCGATCAAGAAGGTGGTGGCCCGGGTGGAGGAGGAGCTGATCCGCCGGGCGCTCCGGAAGACCCGGGGCAACCGGAGCCGGGCGAGCCGGCTCCTGGAGATCAGCCACCGGACCCTGCTCTACAAGATCAAGGACTACGGGATCGATCTGTGAAGGGCCGGGGGACCGGGAATCGTGAATGGTGAATGGTGAAGGGTGAATGGCAACCGGTAAGGCCCGGTTGGGCCATCCGGTCCGTCGCCCGCATCCGCACGCCCCCCGCGCGTGAGCGCGACCCGTCCACGTCAATCCATTATGAGTGCCAGCACCAGCGGAAGCGTTGTCAGATCCCCGTGGTGGCTATGGAAACCAGCGGGTGGGGGGCTGGTGGAGAGCCGGGTGCGGCCCCTCACGTCGCCGCGCCCCACGAGGCTCGGACTGCGTTGGAAGAGCCGGAACTTCCGCTACCGGCGCCCCGACCTACCGAGCCGGCAACGGCATGCGAAGGCGCGGCGATCGGGGGCCGCACTCGCACCCGGCCGGAACCAGCCCCCCACCCGCCGGCGGCTATCCTTGTGTAGGTATTACTTCGTTGCGGGCCGGCCTCTCCCGCCCAGGCCGAACCCGGCGGCGATGCCGGCGAGGATGAGGCTCCCGCCCCCCACGGTCTGCCACGAGGGCACCTCGCCCAGGATCAGGTAGGCCAGAATGGTGGAACCCACGGGTTCGCCCAGGATGGCCAGGGCCACGGCCGGAGCCGTGAGGTGGCTCAGGGCCGTGTTGATCGCGGTGTGCCCGAGGATCTGGGGGCCCAGGGCCAGGGCCAGGAGCCACCCGTAGGTGGCCGGGGGATAGGGGCCGAGCGGGGTTCGGGTGGCGGCCACGGCGGCGGCGAGGACGACCGCCGCCACGGCGTACACCCAGGTGGAGTAGGTGCGGGCCCCGAGGCCCCGCCGGGCCCGGCGGCCCACCGTGAGGTAGGCCGACATGGCGAGCGCGCCCCCCAGGGCCAGGAGGTCCCCGAGGAGGGGCTCGGTCCCGCCCCCGAAGTCCCCCCACCCGATGAGCCCCGCCCCGGCGAGGGCGAGCCCGATGCCGGCCAGGGTTCGGCGGTCCGGCGGCTCCCCCAGGAGCCATGCGAACAGGGCCACGAACAGGGGGTTCGTGGTGACGAGCACCACCGAGGCCGCCACCGTGGTGTATTTGAGGCTCGCGATCCAGAGGGCGAAGTGGGCCGCGAGGCAAAGCCCGGCCGCCCCGAACCAGGGCCAGGCCGAGCGGGGGGGGAGCCGCCGGGTCTTCCAAAGATCGTAGGCCACGAGGAGGGCCGCCGCGATCCCCAGCCGATAGGCCGCGATGGCGAGGCTCGGGGCCTCGCACAGCCGGATCAGGATGGCGGCCGTGGAGATGACCCCCACACCTCCGGCCAGCACCCACCCCGGCCCGGGCCGCACCCCGCGCCCCCGCCCTCAGTTCCCCCGGGGCCGCACCACGCAGTACTTCTTCTTGCCCGCTCGCAGGAGGATCACCCCCTCCTTGAGATCCGCCTCCGTGATCCGCTGGTCGAAGCTCCCGATCGGCTCGCCGTGCAGATAGGCCCCGCCCTGGGCGATGAGGCGCCGGGCCTCGCCCCGGCTCTTCGCGAGTCCGGCCTCGTGCAGCAGCACGAAGGCCTCGATGCCCTCCCGGAGTCGGGGGGCGTCCACCTCGTGGGTCGGCGCCTCGTCCAGGTTTCCGGCCCCGCCGAAGAGCGCCCGGCTCGCGTCCCGGGCCTTCCGGGCCTCGGCCTCGCCGTGGACGAGCTTCGTGACCTCGAAGGCCAGCACCTCCTTGGCCTCCCGGATCTGGGCGCCCTCGAGCCGCCCGAGCTCCCGCACCTCCTCCATGGGCAGGAACGTGAAAAGCCCCAGGAACCGCTCCACGTCGGGATCCTCGGTGTTGATCCAGTACTGGTAGAAGTCGTAGGGGCTCGTGCGCTCGGGGTCGAGCCATATGGCCCCTTGGGCCGTTTTGCCCATCTTGGCCCCCGAGGCCGTGGTGATGAGCGGAAACGTGATGCCGTGGGCCGCCGCGCCCTCGACCCGACGGATCAGCTCCACCCCGGCCACGATGTTGCCCCACTGGTCGTTCCCGCCCATCTGGAGCCGGCACCCGTAGTGCTGGAACAGGTAGAGGAAGTCGTAGGCCTGGAGCAGCATGTAGTTGAACTCGATGAAATTGAGCCCGGTCTCGAGCCGCTGGCGGTAGGACTCGGCCGCGAGCATCCGGTTCACCGAGAAGTGGACCCCGATGTCCCGGAGGAACTCGATGTAGTTGAGCTCGAGGAGCCAGTCGGCGTTGTTGAGGAGCATCGCCCCCCGGTCGAAATCCAGAAACCGGGCGAGCTGGGCCTTGAGCCCCCGGGCGTTCTCCTCGATCTGCTCCAGGGTCAGGAGCTTTCGCATCTCGGTCTTCCCCGAGGGGTCCCCGATCATGGCCGTGCCGCCGCCCACGAGGGCAATGGGCCGGTGGCCGGCCCGCTGCATGTGCGCGAGCGCCATGATGGGCACGAGGCTCCCCACGTGGAAGCTCGAGGCCGTGGGATCGAACCCGATGTAACAGGTGGTGGAGCTTGCGAGGAGCTCGCGCACCTCCTCCTCGCCGGTGGTCTGCTCGAGGAACCCGCGCTCCCGGAGCACGTCGAGCACGTGGGCCATGGGGTGTCCCTCCTGGTGGTGATCGATCGGGGCTGGCGGGGCCCCCGGGGGAGTCCCGCAAAGGCGGGCGATCCTAGCAACCGGTTCGCCGGGGGGTCAACGGCCGGCCGGGGGGGCCGGGGGAATCTCCGGCTCGGGCGGGGCGGGGGAGAGGAGCCGGGCCGCCTCGGCCAGGGCGGCCGGGTCGCCGATCAGCACGAGTTCGTCCCCGGCGGCCAGCCGGGTGCCAGGGGGCGGGTTTGCGATGACCCGGCCGTCGGGGTGCCGCACGGCCACCGCGGTGGCGCCGGTGCGCGACCGCAGGGCCGCCTGGGCCAGGGTCTTCCCGGCCACCGGGCTATCGGCGGCCACCCGCACGGTCTGCAACGCCACCCCGGCCAGGTACGGCCGGAGGTCCGCACCGGCCGCCTCGGGCTCGAGCCCCCGGAGCATCTCGTACGCCCCCTGCCGGATCTCCGTCACGAGGGCCT
Source organism: Deferrisoma sp. (assembly GCF_054681715.1). NCBI lineage: Bacteria > Pseudomonadati > Thermodesulfobacteriota > Deferrisomatia > Deferrisomatales > Deferrisomataceae > Deferrisoma > Deferrisoma sp. The sequence continues at coordinate 5,542 of NZ_BAAHFQ010000122.1, read as the reverse complement.
CCACCGTTTCCCGGGGGACCAGGTACCGCCGGAGCACCCGGACGAAGATCTCCACCGAGGTCTCGAACTCCTCGGGGATCACGTCGGCCGCGCCGAGCCGCAGGAGCGCCGGCACCTCGAGCACGTACCGGGTGCGTACGATGAGGTGGACCGCGGGGTTGAGCCGTCGGACCTGGGCCACGATCCGGCGGGTGGAGGCGGCGTCCGAGACCGCCACCACCACCACCCGGGCCCTTTCCACGCCGGCGTGGACCAGGGTGTCGGGGGAGGTGGCGTCGCCGTACAGGATCCGCACGCCCCTCTTCCGTTCCTGGCGCACGGTGTGGGGGTTTAGTTCCACCACCACGTAGGGGATTCCGGCCACCTCGAGGGCCCGCACCACGTTTCGGCCGTTCACCCCGTAGCCCACCACCACCACGTGGTCCTCGAGGGCCGGGGCGGTGTCCTCCGGCTCCAGCGACGGGCCCCGCACCAGGGCCCACCGGCCGAGGCGGCCCCTCCAGCCCGCCACCCTGCCGCCGGCCCGGTAGAGCCACGGGGTCACCCCCATCGTGAGGCAGGTGGAGGCCACGAGCCACTGGGCCTCGGCCGGGGCGATCACGCCGCGGCTAGCGGCCTCCTGGGCCAGCACGAACGAGAACTCCCCGATCTGGGCCAGGGCCAGGGCCGCCGCGGCCGCGATCCGCAGGGGGTACCCGGCCACCAGAACCCCGGCGGCCACGGCGAGGGCCTTGGCCCCGGTGGCGACGGCGGTGCCCCCGAGCACCATGCCGGGGGACTCCCAGATCACCCGCGGATCGAGGAGCATGCCCACCGAGACGAAGAAGAGGATGGTGAAGATCTCCCGGAGCGGGGCGATGTCGCCGAAGGCCTGGATCCCGAACTCCGATTCGGAAAGGATGAGGCCCGCCACGAACGCGCCGAGGGCCATGGAGAGGCCGGCCTGGGCCGAAGCCCAGGCCGCGCCCAGGGCCAGGCCGAGCACCGTGAGGAGGAAGATCTCCCTTCGGCGGGTGCCCACGGCGGCCCGCAGCAGCGCCGGCACCACCCACCGGGCCGCGGCGAGGGCCCCGGCCATGAACCCCACGCCCTTGGCGGCGGTCCAGGCGAGCCCGGCCCAGCCCGCGTGGTGCCCGCCCAGCCAGTCCACCACCAGGATCATGGGCACCACGCACAGGTCCTGGAAGATGAGGAGCGAAAGGGCGGCCCGGCCCTGGGGCGAGTCCACCTCGGCCCGTTCGGCCGCGAGCCGGGCCACCAGGGCCGTGCTGCTGAGCGAGGCGGCCAGGGCCAGCACAAGGACCGAGGGCGGCGAAAGCCCGGCCAGGTGGGCGGCCCCCGCCACCAACGCCCCCGCCAGGGCCACCTGCACGGCCCCGCCCCCGAACACGACCCGCCGGAGTTGCCAGAGCCGCTCCACGGAGAACTCGATCCCGATGGAGAAGAGGAGGAGAACCACCCCGATCTCGGCCAGGATCTCGATCTCGTGGTGCCGCTCCACCAGCCCGAACCCGTGGGGCCCCAGGGCCACCCCGGCCGCGATGAACCCGACCACCGCCGGTACCCGCACCCGGTGGAAGAGGTACACCACCGCCACGGTCAGGGCGAGCACGAGGACGTAGTCCCCCAGGATCTGGACGACGGTCACGGCGCCTCCGATCCGGCGGCGGCCCGGCGCAGGCGGTCGAGAATGGCCAGGCCCAGCCCCTCGGCGGGCACGGCCTCGGCCACGATGGCGTCGAGGCCGGCCTGGTCGAGGCGCCGCAGGGCCGCAAACAGGCGGGCGGCCGCCTCCCGCAGATCGCCCCGGGGGCTGAGGGTCTCGACGGCCTCGAACCGGTCTCCGGGCGGCGAGCCGCGAAACGCGAGCGCCCCCAGCCGGCCCCGGGGGAGGTTGGGGGCATCCAGGGAGTCGACCAGCACGAGCGGGGTCCGGGGCGCGTAGTGGGAGGGCAGGGTGCCGGGGGCGAGCCCCGGCTTCGGGGCGCCCCGGGCGAGGGGGCCCGTCACCCGCTCGATCTCCTCCACCGGCACGGCGCCGGGCCTGAGCAGCCGGGGCTCCCCGGCCAGGGACACGATGGTGGACTCGACCCCCAGGGGGCAGGGGCCGCCGTCGAGCACGAGATCCACCCGGCCGGCGAGTTCCTCCACCACGTGCTCGGCGCGGGTGGGGCTGGTGCGGCCGAACCGGTTCGCGCTGGGCGCCGCCACGGGCACGCCGGCCCGGGCGAGGAGCTCCCGGGCCAGGGGGTGGGAGGGCACCCGCACGGCCACGGTGGGAAGGCCCGCGGTCACGAGGTCGGGCACCCGGGTCGCCCTGGGGAGCACCAGGGTGAGCGGCCCCGGCCAGAACCGCCGGGCGAGCTCCCGGGCCAGGGCCGGCACCTCGGCCGCCACGGCCGGCAGATCCTCGGCGGCCCCGAGGTGGACGATCAGGGGGTCGAACCGGGGCCGGCCCTTGGCCTCGAACACCCGGGCCACGGCGGCCTCGTCCAGGGCGTGGGCGCCCAGGCCGTACACCGTCTCGGTGGGAAAGGCCACAAGCCCCCCCTCCCGGAGGGCCCGGGCCGCCTCGTCGATCCCCTCGGCGCCCACGATGCCGATGCGGGCCCGGGCCAGGATCCAGCGGGCGGCCTCCCCGATGCCGGGAAGCACCGCGTCGGCGAGACCTCCCAGTTCGTCCCGGTGCTGGGCCCCGTGGCCGGTGAGCAGATAGACCCCGGTGGCTCCCACCCGCCGGGCCAGCTCCATGTCGTGGGGGTGATCGCCCACCACGAACGACCGCGCGAGGTCGATGCCGTGCTCCTCGGCCGCCCGGAGGAGGAAATGGGGGTTGGGTTTCACGCAGACGCAGCCCTCCGCACGCTGGTGGGGGCAGGTGTAGAAGGCCCGGATCGGGGCCCCGGCCTCCCCGAGCCTCCGGGCCATCTGCTCGTGAACACCCTCCACCTCGTGGGCCGTCACCTCGCCCAGGGAGATGCCCGGCTGGTTCGTCACGACGAACAGGGGGAAGTGGGGGGCGAGAAGCCCCAGGGCCTCCTCGGTGTCCGGAAACCAGACGAGATCCTCGGGAGACCGGACGAACCCCACGTCCTCGACGAGGGTGCCGTCCCGGTCGAGGAACACGGCGGGGCGCGTCATTCCTCCTCCCCGTCGGTGCGGGCCAGGGCCAGGAGGATCCGCTCCATCTTGGTGCGCGGGGCGGGTTCCACCGCGGGGTTCACGACGCCGCGCCGGCGGGCCCGTTCGGCCTCGGCCCGGCGGCGTTCCGCATCGCGCCGCTCCACCTGGCGGGCGAGCTCGTCGATCTGGTCCCGGTCGATCCAGATGCCTCCGCACACCGGGCAGTGGGTGAGCCAGACCCGGTAGCGCAGGGTGCGGGTGAGCGTGTTGGCACAGCGGGGGCAGATCATGGGGCGACTCCGTGTTCGGATGTTTCGGGGTCGGGGTGGCCGGCGTCCCGTTCCCGGCGCGCGGCCCGGTCGTAATAGGCCCGCACCCGGGCCAGCGTCCGGCGGGCCCAGCCGAACTCCAGGGCCAGCACGCCGAGCCCCAGGGGGATCACCACCGTGCCGGGGCCGGGCAGCACGAGGAGCACCAGGCCCGCGACCAGGAGGGTTCCGCCGATCAGGGCCACGGCCACCTTGCGGACCAGCCGGACCGCCTCGGGAAGGGACCGCCCGGCGGCGTACCACCAGGGTTTCTTCATCAAAACTTGTCGGGTCGAATGACCTCCACGTCCGACAGAAACACGATCATGGCGTAGTCGTCGTAGTAGGTCTGTACCAGGTGATCAATGATCGAGCGCGCCACCTGTTCGGCACACACGATCTCGATCCGGACATTGCGGTTCGCCTCCCAGTCACCCTGCCGGACTCCCCGGTGGCCTTGGCCCGAGGCTTCGCACACGGTGTACCCCTTGGCCCCCAACCGGAGAGCGTCGGCGGTGACTTTGCGCTCGATTGAGGCCTCGGTGACGATGGTCAGCAGTTTTCTGCGTTTGTAGTGCAGTTCATTCGCCATGGGTTATCCGATCCATGCATGCACGGTGGAAGCCATCCAGAGGTATGCGGGAATCCCCCACAGGATGTTGAAGGGGAAGGTCACCCCGAGCGATGTGGTCAGATAAACAGCGGGGTTTGCCTCCGGGACGGCCAACCGCATGGCGGCTGGCGCAGCAATATACGATGAACTTGCGGCGAGCGTCGCCAGGACCGCGGTCCCCCCGACGGAGAGCCCCAAGTTTGCACCGACCAGAGCCCCCAGTCCCCCTCCGACGAGCGGCATGACCACGCCGAACCCCAAGAGGAAAGGCCCCAGGGTCCGCAGCGCCTCCATGCGGCGGGACGCCACCAACCCCATTTCCAAGAGGAACAGGGCCAAAACCCCCTTGAAGGGAGTGTAGAAGAACGGCCACAGGGGTTCCACCTTCGTGGGCCCGGCGAGGTAGGCCACCAGGAGCCCTACGAGAAGGAAGTACACCCCCTTCCCAAGAAAGATCTCCCGTAAGGTTTCCCCCAGGGAGATCTGCCGGCCCGTTCCCCGCCTGGCGAGCAGAATGCCGACCGCCAGCGCCGGAAACTCCATGAACGCGAGGAGCACGGCCGTGAAGCTCTCGTACGGTACTCCCCGGGCATCGAGGAAGGTGAGGCAGACCGCGTAGGTGACCGCGCTCACTGAGCCATAGTGGGCCGCCAGGGCGGCCGCATTGGGCCGGTCCATTCCGCCGAGGCGCCGGAGCACCGGATAGGCGAGCAGGGGCATTGCCCCTCCCATGGTCACGGCAGCCGCCACGGCGGGGCCGGCGTGGATCACGCCGACCCGGGCAAGGTCAGCCCCACCTTTCAGGCCGATGGCGAGGAGCAGGTACACGCTGATGCTCTCGTAAAGTGCCTCCGGGAGCCGGATGTCCGTGCCAAGGAGGCCCGCAGCCACCCCGAAGGCAAAGCAGAGCACCGCTGGATCAAGGAGGTTGTCGATCATCCCTGCGCTCCTGGCAGTTGGGGGCCCCCGCGAACACGCCCTTCCCCGCGGGGCCGAGGGGGAGAGCCGACGGCCCCTGGCAGTCCCTTTGCTCGCCCGCCCCGCGAAGGACTCCCCGCATGTTTCCAAAAAGAAGGGGGCCGGGTTTGCCGGCGACTCGCCCGGCGCGCGACCCGGGCCCCAACCCGAAGGGCACCCATCTCGTGGCCCCTTCACCCGCGGACCTACCCCGAGGTTGAGGGGCACCAACGAAAATATTGTCAGGTCCCCCTGGTTGCCACGGAAACTAGCGGGTGGGGGGCTGGTGGAGCTCCGGGTGCCGTTCTCGCGCCCGGCCGGAACCAGGCCTCATGCCCCCGCGATCTCCTTGCACGCCTTTATTGACGCCGGGTTTCTCTAAACCGGCCCACGGCGCCGTCCCACTGCTGTCCAAAAACGAATAACAGAGGTCCCGGGAAGTGCCCGGAGAGGGCCTTCTGCCGCGGTTTGGGGCGGTCATCCTACACCGCCGTGCGATTCAGCTGTCCAACATCGAACCCCGGCAGCGTGAGCTGGGGGT
>NZ_BAAHFQ010000121.1:0-8954 GCF_054681715.1 Deferrisoma sp. | reverse complement strand
CGTCACCTCGAGGCGCACCCCCCGGAACAGGGGGCTTCGTTCCAGGTCGGTCATGAACCGGGCGATGGTCTGGTTGTCGATCGCGTACCCCTCGAGGTCGACCTGCCCCCCGTTGTCCCGGAGCTTCTCGATCCACATCTTCTCCGGGATCAACCGGGCGATCTCGTACAGCACCCGCGAGGGCCCCCGCTGGCGCTCCTCGAGGCGCGCGATGACATCGAGCTTCTCCTCGAGATCCCGCTTCTTCTTCCGGAACTCCTTGACCTCGCCGATCACCTTCTGGAGCCGGGCGATCTCGGCCTTCCGCTCCGAGATCCGCTGCCGGGCCCTCTCGATGTCGGCCCCGATCATCGCGTGCACGGTGGCGATGGTGCCCGCCACCACCACAAACAACAGCACCACCAGGGCCACGTGGCGCCGGAGGAGTTCCTTGCGCCGCTCGGCGCGGACCGGAAGGAGATTGATGCGGATCATCGCTCGTCGATCCTCCGGAGAGCCAACCCCGTGGCCACCGCGGCCACCGGCCCGATCTCCTCGAGGTAATCGGGGTCGAAGAGTTTTTCCGACCACCGGATCCCCCGGAACGGGTTCAGGATCTCCACCGGCACCCCCACCCGCTCCTCCACGGCCGCGGCCAGGCCCGGCACCCGGCACCCCCCGCCGCTCAGGAACAGGCGGTGGATCTCCTCCTCGGCGGAGGTGGCGCTGAAAAAGTCGAGCGATCGCTGGATCTCGAGCACCAGGTTCTCGGTGGTGAGCCGCAGGATCTCCAGGGCGTCCTGGGGCCCCAGGGTGCCCACGTGGCCACCGAGCTTGAGGATCTCGGCTTCCTCGAAGCTCACCCCCAGCTCCTTTTGGATCTCCTCGGTGAAATTGGCCCCGCCCATGGTGATGTCGCGGGTGAAGGTGCTCACCCCTTTCCGGAGCACGTTGATGTTCATGATGCTCGCGCCCACGTCCACGAGCACCACGGTCTTGTCGAGGTGCTCCGGATAGCCCACCTCGAACACGTTCTCCAGGGCGAAGGCGTCCACGTCCACCACCTGGGGGATGAGCCCGGCCTCCGTGATCACCGCGGCGTAGTCGTTGATGATGTCCTTCTTGACCGCCACCAGGAGGACCTCCATCTGGCCCTCCTCCTCGGGAACCGGCCCCAGGATCTGGAAATCGACGTTCACCTCGTCGATCTCAAACGGGATGTACTGTTCCGCCTCCCACTGGATCTGCTCTTCCAGTTCCTCCTCGGTCATGAGGGGCATCTGGATCTTCTTGACGATCAGGGAGTGGCCGGAAACCGAGGTGGCGACGTTCTTGTTCTTGATTTTGAGGTGGGAGAAGAGGTTGCGGATCGCCTCGACGACCACGGCCGAGTCCATGATGACGCCGTCGACGATCGCTTCAGGAGGGAGCTGGGCCACGCCCAGGTTTCTCAGTTCGTAACCCCCCTTATGGTGCCGGAGCTCCACGGCCTTGAGAAAGTGGCTTCCAATGTCCAGGCCCACCAGGTTCTTGGGTTTCCAAAGCACCATGCGGAGCTCCTGGCAAAGGCGGGCGGGGGCCGCCCGTTCGAACCCCACGGCACCCCACGGAAAATCCCGCCGGATCGTATCGGAGGGGGGTTAGTGTGTCAAGGATCCCCCACTTGGACCCGCCCAAACACAGAAACCCATCGGATAAACGGGTCCGCCGCTTTAGCCCCTTTCGGTTTTTTTCCCTGTTGCGCCCGGCTAAGGTTTCGCGAGCGGAACCCAAACGACCAGAACGTGACGGCCGAACCGACCGGCCCCCGAAGGCCATGTGACGGCAACCACCGGTGGGGTTGGAAACCACGGGCCCCGCCCCGGCGGGCCCCCGCCCGCCGCAGGGCAATCCGTCGGGCCGGCTTCGTCCCCCCAAGATCCACGATCCGTTAGCAAGAACCGCGCCTCCCGGGGCACACAACGAAACGGGGCGGGTCCGTGGACCGGACCCGCCCCGTGGGGCTCTCGCCGCACGGCGAGGGGATCAGCCTTCTTCTTCTCCCTCCCCCTCGTCGTCCTCCTCTCGTTCCACCACCCGGGCCACGGCCGCCACCGTCTCCCCGGGCTCGAGGTCGATGAGCTTCACGCCCTGGGTGTTGCGGCCGATCACCGGGATGCCCGACACCGCGGTACGGATGATCTTTCCGGAGCTTGCGATCAGGAACACCTGGTCGTCGTCCTCCACCGCCAACACCCCCACCACCAGCCCGTTTCGCTGGGTGGTCTTGATCGTGATGATGCCCTTCCCGCCCCGCCCCTGTCGGCGGTACTCCTCGAGGGCCGTGCGCTTGCCGTACCCGTTCTCGGTCACCGTGAGGAGGGTGGTGCCGGGCCGCACCACGTCCACGGCCACCACCTCGTCGCCCTCGGCCAGATCGATCCCCTTGACCCCGCGGCTCGTTCGGCCCGTGGGCCGCACCTCGTCCTCCGAAAACCGGATCGCGAGCCCCGAGCGGGTGCTCAGCACGATCTCCTGGTTCCCGTCGGTCAGCCGGGTGGCGATGAGGTCGTCGCCCTCCTCCAGGGTGATGGCCTGGATGCCCCGATTTTTCCACGGGTTGGAGAACGCGCTCAGGTCGGTCTTCTTGACGAGGCCCTTGCGGGTGGCCATCAGCACGTACCACCCGTCCAGGAACTCCCGAACCGGCAGGAACGCCGAGATGGACTCGCCCTTCTCGATGGGCAGGAGGTTCACGATGGCCTTGCCCCGCGCGGCCGCCCCGGCCTGGGGGATCTCGTGGACCTTGAGCCAGTACACCTTGCCCTTGTCGCTGAAGAACAGGATGTACGAGTGGGTCGAGGCCACGAACAGGTGCTCCACGAAGTCTTCGTCCCGCGTGGCCATGCCGAGCCGCCCCTTGCCGCCCCGGCGCTGGCTCCGGTAGAGGGACACGGGGTTTCGCTTGATGTACCCCCCGTGGGAGATCGTGACCACCATCTCCTCCTCGGCGATCAGGTCCTCGATGGTGATCTCCTCGGTGCGGGGCACGATCTCGGTGCGCCGCTCGTCGCCGTACTTCTCGCGGATGTCCTCGAACTCGGCCACCAGGATGTCGAGAACCTTCTCGTCGCTTGCGAGGATGCCCTCCAGCTCCTCGATGAGCTTCAGGGTCTCCCGGTACTCCTCCAGGATCTTGTCGCGCTCGAGCCCGGTCAGCCGGTGGAGCCGCAGGTCGAGGATCGCCTTGGCCTGTTCCTCGGAGAGCCCGAACTGCCCCATCAGGCCGTCCTTGGCCTCGGCCGGGGAAGCGCTCCCCCGGATCAGCGCGATCACGGCGTCCAGGTTGTCGAGCGCGATCTTGAACCCCTCGAGCACGTGGGCCCGGGCCCGGGCCTTCCGGAGCTGGTAGTGGGTCCGCCGGATCGTGACCTCCCGGCGGTGGTCGATGTAGTGCTGGAGGGCCTCCTTGATCGTAAGCACCCGGGGCTGGCGGTCCACGATGGCCAGCAGGTTGATCCCGAAGGGAATCTCCATGCGGGTCATCTTGTAGAGGCGGTTGAGCACGATGCGGGCGTCCTCGCCCCGCTTGAGCTCCACCACCATCCGGATCCCTTCCCGGTCGGACTCGTCCCGCAGATCGGAGATGCCTTCGATCTTCTTGTCGCGCACCAGGGCGGCGATCTCCTCGATCAGCTTCGCCTTGTTGACCGTGTAGGGCACCTCGGTGACCACGATGGCCTCCCGGCCCGTGCGGGGGTGCCGCTCGATCACGGCCCGGGCCCGCAGCCGGATGGACCCCCTGCCCGTGCGGTAGGCCTCGTGGATCCCCTGGACCCCGTAGATGAACGCGCCCGTGGGAAAGTCGGGGCCGGGGAGCACCCTGAGGATGTCGTCCACCGTGGCGTCGGGGTTCCGGGCCAAGAGGATCAAGGCGTTGCAGAGCTCGGTCAGGTTGTGGGGCGGGATGTTCGTGCTCATGCCCACCGCGATCCCGGAACTCCCGTTCGCGAGCAGGTTCGGTATGCGGGAGGGCAGGACCAGGGGCTCCTCCAGGGACCCGTCGTAGTTGGGCCCGAAGTCCACCGTCTCCATGTCGATGTCGGCCAGCATCTCCCCGGCGAGCCGGGTCAGGCGCACCTCGGTGTACCGCATGGCCGCGGGGGCGTCCCCGTCGATCGACCCGAAGTTCCCCTGGCCCTCCACCAGGGGGTAACGGAGGCTGAAGTCCTGGGCCATTCGCACCAGGGTGTCGTACACGGCGGCGTCGCCGTGGGGGTGGTATTTGCCGATCACGTCGCCCACCACGCGGGCCGACTTCTTGAACGGCTTGTCCCACCGGTTTCCGAGGTCGTGCATCGCGTAGAGCACGCGCCGGTGCACGGGCTTCAGGCCGTCGCGCACATCCGGAAGCGCCCGGCCCACGATCACGCTCATGGCGTAGTCGAGGTACGAGCGCTTCATCTCCTCTTCGATGGGGATCGGGATCCGGACACTGGGGTTCTGCATGGGTTTCTCCCGTGAAGCGAAGAGCGGGGACTGCCGGGGAAGGGGGGGCGGCGTCAGCCTTCGTCCGCCTCGAAGGCGTTCTCGAACACCTCGACGCGCGGGGCGGGCCCGTCCCAGACGACGGCCACCACGTCGAACCGCAGCGGCACGCCTTCGAGCCGACGCTCACGCACGAAATATTGGGCCAGCCGGGTGAGTTTGCGCCGTTTGCGGCGGTCCACGGCTTCGTGGGGCGGACCGAAGGCGGGGCCGGACCGGGTTTTGACCTCGAGGAACACCACGGTGCCCCGGTGCAGGGCCACGCAGTCGATCTCCCCCAGGGGGCAGCGGTAGTTGCGCTCCAGGATCCGGTACCCCCGGCTTCGCAGGGCCGCGGCCGCAAGGTCCTCCCCGGCCCGCCCCAGGCCCCGGTTCCCGGATGGCCGGCTCACGGCGCCTCGAAAAGCCCGGGCTGTCGGGGCAAGGGGCCCAGGAGTTCCTTCACCCCCCGGAACGTGCGGCGGTGGATCGGGCACGGCCCGAGGCGCTCCAGGGCCTCCCGGTGGGCCCTCGTGGGGTACCCCTTGTGGTCCTCGAAGCCGTAGCCCGGGTACCGGCGGCCGTACTCGACCATGAGGGCGTCCCGGTGCTCCTTGGCGATCACCGAGGCCGCGGCCACGGCCCAACTGCGCGCGTCCCCTTTGACCAGGGTTTCCTGGGGAAGCGAGAGCGGCAGGCGGTGGATCCCGTCGACCAGGAGGTGGTCGGGCGTCATCCCGAGGTCCTGCACCGCCCGGCACATGGCCCGGAGGGTGGCCCGGTGGATATTCCACCGGTCGATCTCTTCGGGGGAGCACTCCCCGATGCCGACGGCCAGGGCGACCTCCCGGATCCGGGGCACCAGCGCGGCCCTCACCCCCGGGGCGAGCCTCTTGGAGTCGTCGAGTCCCGGGAGCTCGGCCCCGGGGGGCAGGATGACGGCCGCCGCCACCACGGGCCCGGCGAGCGGCCCCCGGCCGACCTCGTCCACCCCGCACACCCGGACGGCGCCGGCGGCAAAGGCCGCCCGATCGGGCTCGCCCATGGCCCGGCCGGCCGCCGGCATCCGAGGCCGCTCCTACTGGGTGCGCAGTTCCTTGAGCCGCGCGGCCTTCCCGCGAAGGGCGCGCAGGTAGTAGAGCTTGGCCCGCCGCACCTTGCTGTGGGAGACGACCTCGATCTTCTCGATCAGGGGGCTGTGCACGGGGAACGTGCGCTCCACGCCGACGCCGAAGCTCATCTTCCGCACGGTGATCGTGGACCGGACCCCGCCGCCCTTCTTGGCGATGAGGACGCCCTCGAACACCTGGACCCGGACCTTCTCCCCCTCCCGGATCCGGTAGTGCACCCGAACCTTGTCCCCGGCGCGGAGATGGGGCACGTCCATCCGCATCTGTTCGCGTTCGATGGTCTCGATCACGTTCATGGCTGGCTCCTTCTGGAAGGCTGGAAAGCTGGAAGGCTGGGACGCTGGGGGGTGCGAATAGCCCCCGAGGTTCACGGTGGTGCCGAACTCGGGTCCTCGCCTTCGTTTGCTACGTCTCGATTTCTTTCGCCCCGCCCCACAGCCGGTCCACCACGATGGAGGCGGCGGAGCGCACCGACAGATGATTGTACCCCGTGCCGGGGTCCACCGGTTCCAGGAGGTCGTCGCAGGCCTCTAGGGCCTCGGGGGCGAGCCCCCACCCGGTCCCGAACACCACGAGGCCCCCCTCCCGGGCCAGGCGGCGCCTCGCCTCGCCGAAGGAGATCCGTCCGTCCCCCCGGCGAGCCGAGGTGGCCAAGACCCACGGCCGGCGCCCCCACAGGGCTCCCAGGTCCCGGAGGGCGCCTGCGAGATCCGGCACCACCCGGACCGCCTCGAGGGCGGTCCGGCGCCACGGGTTGGCCCGGCCCCCGGCCCCCTCGACCCAGTGGCGCAGGAGGTCCCCCAGGAGCGCCGCCTGGGCCGGCAACGGGGTCACCACGTAGCACCGGTCGAGCCCGTAGGTGACCGTGAGCCGCGCCAGGTCGTGGACGTCGAGGGGCGTCACCGCGGTGGCCACCACCCGGCCGGTGCGGTCGAGCACCGGATGGTGCACCAGGGCGAGGGCCGCCCTAGGTCTCGTCAAGGTCTTCCCCCCTCAGCACCCGCTCGGCCAGCCGCCGCTCCTCCGGGGTGAGGTCGGCCCGCTCCAGGAGATCGGGCCGACGTCGGGCCGTCCGGAGGATCGCCTGGCGCCGGCGCCACGCGGCGATCTGGGCGTGGTGGCCCGACAGCAGAACCCCGGGCACCTCCATCCCCCGGAACACCCTCGGCCGGGTGTACTGGGGATATTCGAGGAGTCCGGCGGTCAGGCTTTCCTCCACCGGAGAGGCTTCGTCCCCCAGAACCCCCGGCACGAGCCGCGCCGTGGCCTCCAAGATCACCCAGGCGGCCGCCTCGCCGCCCATGATCACGTAGTCCCCCACCGAGACCTCGTCGTCGCAGAAGGCCCGGACGCGCTCGTCGAATCCCTCGTAGCGACCGCACACCAGGGCGATCGACCCTGCGGCCGCGAACTCCCGGGCCACCTCCTGGCGAAACGGCCGGCCCTGGGGCGTCAGGAGCACCACCCGGACCCCGGGGTCCCGGGCCCGCACGTGCTCGATCGCGTTCACCACCGGGCCGGGCTTCATGACCATGCCGGCGCCCCCGCCGAAGGGGTAATCGTCGGTGATCCGGTGGCGCCCCTCCCCGAACTCCCTCAGGTCCACGAGATGCACCGCGACCTTCCCCTCGGCCACGGCCCGGCCGAGGATCCCCTCGTCCAGCGGCCCCCGGAACATCCCGGGAAACAGGGTCACCACGTGGACCGTCAGTCCCACAGCCCCTCCGGGACCCGCACGGTGATGCGGCCGGCGTCCAGGTCGATCGCGAGAACCCACTGGCTGACCACGGGGAGCATGCGCTCCGCCCCGCCCTCGGTCCGAATCACGAGCACGTCGTGGGCGCCCGAGTCGAACACGTCCACCACCCGGCCGAGCGCCTCCCCGCCCTCCCCCACCACCTCGCAGTCCAGGAGATCGGCGTGGTAGTACTCGTCGGGCCCGAGGGGGGGCAGCTCGCTCCGATCCACGCACAGCACGGCGTGGGTCAGTTCACGAACCGCCTCCGGGGTGTCGTACCCCTGGAACTTCACGAGCACGAACCGGCCGTGGATCCGGTGGTGTTCCACCTGTACGGGCTCGGGCCCCCGACCGCGGTCCAAGTAGAAGCGGGTGTACCCCTCGAGCCCCCTCGGAAGGCTGCCCTGGGGGTCCACCCGCACCTCCCCGCGAACCCCGTGGGGCCGGCCCACCCGGCCCACGGCCACGTAGCGGGCCCGACCCATGGTCTACCGGAGCCTTGGCCTCAGGCCCCCGCGCTCTCCGCCGGCTTGGACCGGGCCTTGGCCCAGACCCCGGCCTTCCGCAGCAGGCTGCGCACCGTGTCCGAGGGCTGGGCCCCGTTGCCAAGCCAGTAGAGCACCCGGTCCTCCTTGACCTCGATCGTGGCCGGGTCGGTCAGGGGGTTGTAGGTCCCCAGCACCTCGAGGAACCGCCCGTCCCGGGGGGCCTCGGCCGGAGCCGCCACGATCCGGTAAAACGGGCGCTTCTTGGAACCGTGGCGCGCGAGTCGAATGCGTACTGCCATGGTGTGTTCGCTCCTTGTGTCGCCTTGAACTTCCTGCTGGGACGCCAGAAAGCTAGAGCGCTGTCCCCCTCCCGGGTTCCAGCGTGATTGGTGTCCGGTCCCCTCTCGGCGGTACTTAGCCGCCGGGGGTCACCCCCCCAGGGGCAACCGGGGCATCCATCCGCCCTTTCGCTTCTTCTTCCCCCCCTTTTTGCCCATCCCCATCATCCCCATCCGCTTCATCATCTTGCGGGCGTCCTGGTACCGCCGGATGAGCCGGTTCACGTCCTCGACCCGGGTCCCGCTGCCCCGGGCGATCCGGCGGCGGCGGCTCGCGTTCAGGATCTCGGGCTTGCGCCGTTCCTCCGGCGTCATGCTGTCGATGATCGCGATCACCCGCACGAGTTCTCGCTCGTCCACCTGGAGGTTCTTCAACTGCCCCATGCCCGGGACCATCTTCAGCAGATCCTCCAGGCTGCCGAGCTTCCGGAGCATCCGGAGCTGGTCGCGGAAGTCCTCCAGGGTGAAGCGGTTCTTCCGTAGCTTCTCTTCGAGATCCCGGGCCGAGTCCTCATCGATCGCCTGCTCGGCCTTCTCGATCAGGCTCAAGACATCGCCCATCCCGAGAATGCGAGAGGCCATCCGCTCGGGATGGAACACCTCGAGGGCGTCGAGCTTTTCGCCCACGCCCACCAGCTTGATCGGCCGCTTCGTGACCGCCTGGATCGACAGGGCCGCGCCGCCCCGGGCGTCGCCGTCGGCCTTGGTGAGCACCACGCCGGTGATGCCCACGGCCTCGTCGAACGCCTTGGCCACGTTCACCGCGTCCTGGCCG
>NZ_BAAHFQ010000120.1:0-9021 GCF_054681715.1 Deferrisoma sp. | reverse complement strand
GCGGGTTCGAATCCCGTTTCCCGCTCCAGTGAACAGGCAAAGGGCCAGGCCTTGGGGTCTGGCCCTTTTTGCGTTGGGCGCGGGCGCCCCCCTTCCCGATCCCGTTCCGGCCGCGCCGGATGTTGCCCCGCACAGGGTATCTTTCCGGTCTCGTTTTCCCTGGCACCGGAATCGGCAATTCGGTACTCTTTGCAAACTTTCGCAAGGAGGTGAAACATGCTGAAACGCACGGTGGCCGGGTTGGTGGTGTTGGGGATGTTGGCGGCGCCCGCGTGGGCGTTCCGGCGGCTGGAGCTCGGGCAGGCGGTGGAGGGCCTCCGGTTCGAGACCCTCGACCGGCGGGAGTTTGGCCTGGAGGAGGTGGCGGGGGCGAAGGCCACCGTGATCGCGTTCTGGGCCTCGTGGAGTCCCCGCAGCGCCAGGGTGCTGGCCGACCTCGGCGATTGGTATGGCCGGTGGGGAGACAGGGGCCTTGGCGCGTTGGCCGTGAACGTGGACCACGAGACCTGGGGGAAGGACGAGGTCAACGCCCTGGCGAGGTACATGGCGGAGCACGACGTCCGGGTGCCGGCCGCGGTGGACTGGAATCTCGATCTCTACGACCGGTTCGGGGTGACGGTGGTGCCCTCGCTGGTGCTCCTGGACGCGAATGGCGTCGTCTCCCACGCCCTCGGGGGCTACTCGGACATGGGCCGCGAGGAGTTCTGGGCGGCCGTGGCCCGCGCCCTGGGGCTCGATCCGGACTGCCCGGGAAGGGGCGATTGCCTGTAAGGGGGGCCCAGGGCGGGACACCGGGGGGGCGATCCGGCCGGATTGACGCCGGCGGATTCGGGGGTAAGCTCGGCCGGCACTGATTTTCGGCAACGAACCGAAAGGAGACCCCATGCCCCGACCAAGGATCGTTTGTGTCGCGTTGACTATCGCCGTGCTGTTGGGCCTCGGGTTGGGACCCGCCTTGGGCGCCGGGCCGGTGCCCCGCATGGAGCCCGAGGAACTCAAGGGCCGCCTGGGGAGCCAGGAACTCGTCATCATCGACACCCGGCTCGAGGGGGACTGGGGCGCGAGCCAGGGCAAGATCGCCGGGGCCGTGCGGGAGGACCCGCGGAACGTGGCCGCCTGGGCCGGGAAGTACCCCAAGGGGGCGACGATCGTCGTCTACTGCGCCTGACCCAACGAGGCCACAAGCGCCCGGGTGGCGCGACAGTTGATGGACCTCGGCTACGAGAAGGTGTACGCCCTGAGGGGCGGTTGGCACGCCTGGCGCCGGGCCGGGTACCCGATCGACACGAAGTAGGGGCGGGACCGCGGGGGGCTAGCCGTTAGACCGCCGGGTTGTCCGGCCTTCCGGACCGCGGGCCCGTTGCCAGGGGGATGGGGACCCCGAGGGATGCGTCCCGGCCTCAGCCCAGGAAACGCCGCACCCGGCCCGCGGCCAGGATGCCTTCGGGCAGGCGTTCGGGAAGGGCCAGCAGGCGGCGGATCTCGGCGACCCGCCCGGCGTGCTCGCCGTCGGGGTCCAGGGAGCCCGCGAAGGTCCGGGCCGCGGCCAGGTCGGCCGCGATGAGCGGAAGGCCCGGGAGGGGCTCCGGCGCGGCCCACCGAAGTTCCTCCCGCATCCACTCCTCGAGGCGCGGGACCCACCGGAGAATGAGATCCCGCCCGCTCTCCCCCAGGTCGTCCCACACCCGAAACCCGAGCGCGCCCGGCGGGACGCCCAGGCTGTAGCACGAGGCCGCAAACCGGATGGCCCGCACGGCCGGAAGGCCCCCCACCCGCCGGACCTCCCCCGTCAGGGCGGTCTGGGTGTAGCGCTCCCGGTGGCTCGGCACGTGGGGCGCGATCCTCTCGAGCCACGGCGCCAGTTCCCGAAACGAGGCCTCGTAGGCCTCCTTTAGCCGATTCAGGAGCTTTCGGAGTTCCCCGGTTTCCTCCCGGTCGGGCCCTCGGGGCAGGCGGGCCCGGTTGTTCCACCCCCGTTCCACCCGGCGACCGAGGTCCCGCACGGCATGGCGCACGACCTCGGCCGGGTGGTCGTACCGGAACGCCGACTGCACGGTGACGGTGGCCGCGCCGGGGTAGGTGGCAAGCACCCGGTCGAGGCGTTCCGGCTCGGGGGTGAGGCCCCCGCGGAACGGCGCCGAGCCGATCCCGACGATCTGGGGCACGGCCACGCCGGTTTCGTCCTCGAAGTCCCGGCCCCGGGCCAGGGCCACGGCGGCGGCCACCAGGGCCGCGGTCATGCCGGCTTTGAGGGCCGGGTCGCTGCGGGCGATGAAGCTGCGCTGGATCGTAGTATCCCGCCCCAGGAGCCTGCGCCGCTCGGCGATGAGCTCACGCCACAGGGGTCGGGGGTCGAGGAGGCGTTCCACCGTTTCGATGAGCGGGATGCCCTGCACGAAGAACGCGCCGTCCCAGGGAATGGGGGTCTCGTCGGCGTAGGCGGCGTACTGGGCCCGCAGAAGCCGCCAGCGCTCCACGAGGTGGAGCTCGATCCGGGCCAGGGTGCGGCCGCGCGCCGCGTCGGGGATGATGAACTCGGTGAACGCCGGGCCCTGGAGCCCCATCCGCCCCATGACGAGGACCGAGTTGGGGAAGATGCCGAGCCCCTGCCAGAAGTAGGGGTCGTCCCGGTCGGCGTCGGGGTTCGGGAGGCGCGGGGTGACCCGGAAATCCCGGCCGATGACCCGCTCCTCGAGACACGTGGGGCAGCGGTGGAGCCAGTCCCACAGCGGGGTGGCCTCGCCGTGCTTTCGCTCGTAGTCGATCATGATCTCGGGCATGCCGAGTTCGGCGATGTTGTAGAGCACCTCCTCGCCTTCGAGATCCCGGCCCACCCGGGGGGAGTCGCCGAAGGGCACGGGGGAGACGTTGTCGGGGTGCTGGGTGCCCATGACGGACGGGACGGGGGGAACGGGCTGCATTCGGGAGTTCCTCCAGACGAAAGAAGGTCGTCGGCTGCCAACAAGCGTACCCGGATTCGGACCCGGGGAAAGCGGCCCCTTGCACATCGTGGCGTCTATGTCATACTTCGGCGCTTTCGAGGTTGGGGGGCGACCGACGACTGCCCACCGAAGGGAGCGGGAGGACCCACGTGAGAAGGCTCGAAGGCATCCTGCCGCCGGTGATAACACCGTTTCGCGGCGACGAGGTGGACCTGGAGGCGTTCCGGGCGAACCTGGCCCGGTGGAACGAGACGGGGCTTGCGGGCTACCTGGTGCTCGGCTCCAACGGCGAGAGCGTGTACCTGGACGAGCGGGAGCGCGACGAGGTGCTTGCGGCCGCGGGGGAGGCGATTCCGTCCGACCGGATCTTCATGGCCGGAACCGGTCGGGAGTCCACCCGCGACACCGTGCGGGCCACGCGCCGGGCCGCGGAGCTCGGGGCCGACTGCGCCCTGGTCGTCACGCCCCATTATTTCAAGGGCCAGATGACCCAGGACCGGCTCGAGGCCCATTTCCGCCGGGTGGCCGACGAGTCGCCGATCCCGATCCTTCTTTACAGCGTGCCCCAGTTCACCGGGGTGGCCCTGGAGCCCGGCACGGTGGCCCGGCTGGCCGAACACCCGAACATCGTGGGCATGAAGGACAGTTCGGGGAACATCGGGCCGTTTACCGAGATCTGCGGGCTCGTGCCCGAGGGGTTCGCCGTGTTCGTGGGGAACGCCGGGGTGACCTACCCGGCGCTCTGCGTGGGCGCGGCCGGGGCGATCCTGGCCGTGGCCAACTGCGCCCCCGAGGCGTGCGTGGCCCTGTACCAGGCGTTTCGCGCCGGCGACCACGCCCGGGCCCTGGACCTCCAGCGCCGCATCCAGCGGCTCGCCCGGCTCGTGACCGTGGCCCACGGGATCGGGGGGCTCAAGCTCGCCTGCTCGATGCGCGGATACAAGGGCGGGGGCGTGCGGCCCCCGCTCACCATGCCCACGGTGGACGCGGCCCACGAGATCGCCCGGGAGCTCGAGGCCGTGCTGGAGTGCACCGGCGACCAAGGCGATCCATCGGACGGGGCGTGACGACGGCGCGGCGCGTCCACGCCCGCTCGGAAAACGCCTGCTACGAGAACGCGCAGGGTTCGGCCGCCGAGCTGCCCGGCCGAACGACGCCGAGCGAAGAGATTCCACGAAGAAGGAGTGACCGAATGACCTCGTTCCATCCCCCCCAGCGGATCCTGATGGGCCCCGGCCCGTCCGACATCCATCCCCGGGTGCTCCAGGCCCTTTCGCGCCCCACCGTGGGGCACCTGGACCCGACCTTCGTCCACATGATGGAGGAACTCAAGGACCTGCTGCGCTACGCGTTCCAGACCCGAAACGAGGTCACCTTCGCCGTGTCGGGGCCGGGTTCGGCCGGCATGGAGGCGTGCTTCGTGAACCTGGTGGAGCCGGGCGACACGGTCGTGGTGTGCCGTAACGGCGTGTTCGGCGAGCGGATGCGCCAGAACGTGGAGCGGTGCGGCGGCAAGGCCGTGGTGGTGGACGACGAGTGGGGGCGGCCGGTGGACCCGGCCAAGGTGGAGGCCGCCCTGCGGGAGCACCCCGACGCCAAGATCGTGGCCTTCGTCCACGCCGAGACCTCGACGGGCGCGGCCTCGGACGCCGAGGCCCTGGCCCGGATCGCCCGGGAGCACGGCTGCCTCACCATCGTGGACACCGTGACCTCGCTGGGGGGGATCCCGGTCCAGGTGGACGCCTGGGGCCTCGACGCCGTGTACAGCGGAAGCCAGAAGTGCCTGTCGTGCGTGCCGGGGCTTTCGCCGGTGACCTTCGGGGAGCGGGCCCTGGCCAAGGTGCGGGCGCGCAAGACCCCGGTGCAGAGCTGGTTCCTGGATCTGACCCTGGTGCTCGGGTACTGGGGGGGCGACGGAAAGCGCACGTACCACCACACCGCGCCGGTGAACGCCCTCTACGCCCTGCACGAGGCGTTGGTGCTCCTCAAGGAGGAAGGGATCGAGAGCGCCTGGGCGCGCCACCGGCTCCACCACCGGGCCCTCAGGGCGGGGCTGGAGGCCATGGGGCTTTCGTTCGTGGTGGAGGAGCCCCACCGCCTGCCCCAGCTCAACGCGGTGTACGCCCCCGAGGGGGTGGACGAGGCCGCCGTGCGCCGGCGGCTCCTGGAGGACTACAGCCTGGAGATCGGGGCGGGTCTGGGGGCGTTCGCGGGCCGGGTGTGGCGGATCGGGCTCATGGGTTACGCGGCCAAGCGCCAGAACGTGCTCACCTGCCTCGGGGCCCTGGAGGCGGTGCTCGCCGACCTGGGGGCCCCGATCCCGAAGGGCGAGGCTGTGGCCGCGGCCCTGGGGGTGTACGGGGCGGGGTAGGGAGCCCCCCCCTCATACCAAGTTGCGTTCGAACAGACACCCAGCCCGGAGCCCGGCAAGGGGCCCGGTTCCGGCCGTGCGTGAGTGCGGCATCCGGCTTACGCTGCATCCGGCACTCAGCCCGGCGGCTCCATGAACGGCGGGAACGCGGACGTTGGCTAGCCATTGGTAGGTTCTTGGCGGGGGAGACATCGGCTGAGTGCCGGATGCAGCGACTGTAGGAGCCACGCCCGGTGCTCCACCGGGCCCCTTGCCGGGCCGAATCAGGAAACGGTAGCTTTGAACGTAACTTGGTATCACTCGAAAAACCGGCGCTTCCAGCGCTCGAAGTAGGCGGCGTGGGACTCGGGTTCGCCCGGCGCGTCGCCCAGGGGGAACCCCCGGGGGTCGGGGCGGGTAAGGACGAGGTAGGCGTTCACGATGCGGGTGAACCGGGCCGGGTCGCCCCCCAGGTCGGGGTGGTGCCGCCGGGAGAGGCGGCGAAACGCGGCCCGGATCTCCGGAAGCCCCGCCTCGGGCCCCACCCCCAGGATCTTCCGGGCGGCGGCGCGAAGCGCCCGGATGTCGGCGTAGGGGCCGAGGAAGGGGTCTCCCGGCACGGCCCGCGCCTCAGCAGCACCCGGCGTCGTCGCAGCCGCAGGTGGGGGGGCCGCCCGTGATCCAGCCCTTGATGATGGCGGCGGCGCAGCCCACCCCGGCGCTCACCGAGAGGGCCTGGGTGGGGCAGTTCCGGGCGCAGGCCCCGCACTCCATGCAGCCGTCCCGGTCCACGATGCGGGCGCGGCCCTCCACCACCGCGAGCACCCCGTGGGGGCACACGGTCTCGCAGAGTCCGCACCCCACGCACCGCTCCGGCGTGAGCTCCAGGCTCGCCACCCCTTCCAGATAGCGAAACGCGTCCATCGAGGGTCCTTCCCGAAGGTCGGTCTTCGGTCACCGGTCGCCGGTCTTCGGTCGGCACGCCGGCAGACGGGGAACCGGGAAGCCCGACCCGGCGTCAACCATTCCCCATTCCCCACCCCCCATTCCCGGCCCTCCCCCCTATCACCCAGGCGGCTAAACAAGAGCGCTTCGGGGCGTGGGGCCTGCTGGAGCGCCGGGCGTGGCTCCTACAGTCGCTGCATCCGGCACTCGGCCAACGACTGGGTCTCTTCCGGCCAATCGGATGGACAAATACGCCCAGAGTTTCTGGGTGGTTCCGTCCGTCGGGCTGAGTGCCGGATGCAGCGTAAGCCGGATGCAGCACTCACGCACGGCCGGAAGCAGGCCCCACGCCCTCGCGATCTCCTTGCGCGCCTCTATTGGCGCCGGGTTTCTAATGCCACGCCCCCGCGAGCCAGGCCAGGAGCGCGAGCGCGCCGGCGCCGATCTGCCAGGGGAGAGACCGGCGCATCTCCAACTCGACCCCCGAGGGGGAGGTGAACGGGGTCGATCCCGTGAAATTCATGGCGCAGGTGCTCGACACCGCCGGCAGGGCGAGAAGGAGGGCGAGCGCGTCCCAGCCCGAGAGCGCCCCGGCGAACCGCAGGACCAGGAGGAGCGCCCCGGCAAGCCCGGTCCACAACCCCTTCAGCGAGAACATCCGGCCCGGGAGCCAGGGCAGGAGCGCGGGGGTGGCCACGGCGCCGGCGACCACCCCGGCCAGGAGCGAGAGCACGGCGGCCCCGCCCCGGTGGAGGGCGGCCGCGGCGGAGTAGCCCCCGGGCCCGATGCCCCCCAGCACGAGGAGCGCCGCGGCCAGGGCGAGGCTCGGCCGAAGCAGGATCACCCGCAGTTCCACCGGGGTCAGGACGAGCCGCTCCCCCAGGGTGAAGGTGACCCGGCGCATGCCGGCCGTGGCCTTCAGGCCGGCCGCGAGGAACGCCTTGAGGTCGCGGCCTCGCACGGGCCCGTACACCACCTGGAACCCCGTGCGGCGCCGGACCTCGGGGGCCGAGACCCCGGTGGCCCCGAGCTGGGGCACCACCAGGGTGCGGTGGCGCACCACCCGCTCCACCCCGGCGGCCCGGAGCCGGTTCACCAGCTCGTCGGTGCCGAAGGTGCCCTTGCCGGCGGCGCACCACACGTTGATGCCGTGGGTCTCGAGCACCAGGATCCAGGCGTCCACCCCGGCGAGGTCCCGGCGCAGGAGGTCGAAGGTCATCTTGTAGTTGGCTGTGACAAGCACCGGGGCGTTCTCGTCGGGGTGGCCCACGGCGTAGAGCCCCGGGGCGACCCGGTAGCGGTCGCGGCCGATGCCCCACCGCATGGCCCAGCGGCCGAGCACGTCGGCCGGGGCGAGCCGGGTGGACACCCGGGGCACCTCCCCGGCGGGGGTCTCGATCCAGCCCTCCACGAAGGGCCAGATGCGGTAGCCCGGTCGTTCCCGGTCGGGCCACCGGGCGGTCACCGCCTCGGCCGCCGAGCCGCAGCAGGGCTCGGCCGAACGGTCGGGACCGCAGTTGCGCGGCTCGGGCTCCGACGGTGCCGGCACGCAGCAGGGTTGGGCCGTCACCCGGTCGGGCGCGTCGCCGGTGGGGCAGCAGGCGCCCTCCGCCATGGGGAGAACGGTGGGCGACGTCGTGGGGGGGTTGGGTCGGAGAACCGTGGCTTCTCGCATTCGTTCCGTCTGATCCGCGTCCGAAGGTGGTCGATCCGCGTTCGCGCCTTCGCGCGACCCAGCGAGCGCACGGAAGCTTTCGATGCGCCGTCAGGCCGTTTCGTTTCGGGCGCGCAGCCGGCCCACCAGGTACCCGTCCATCAGCAGATGTACCAGGTGATGGCCCACGCAGACCACCAGGGCCTCACCCACGCCGGGAAACAACGTGGTCTGCAGGAGCACGGCCAGGGGGAGCGTCTTTTGGCCCCCCAGGAAGATCGCGGCTTCCCGCCGGCCAGGGCCGATCCGGAGCACCCGTACGGCCGCGAACAGGAGCGCCAGCACGGCGCCATGGTACGCGGCCGACACCCCGGCGGCAACGGCGAGGTCGGCCGGCCGGCGAAGGAGCGCGGCCCGGGACCCGGCCATGCCGATGCCCACCATGGTTACCACGAGCACGAGGCTCGCCGTGCGCGCGAGCGGGGCCCACCGGTCGCACGCCGCCGGAAACCGGGCCCGCACGAGCATGCCGGCCGCCAGGGGCGCGAGCACGAGCCCGGCGATGCGAAGGGCCAGTTCCCCCCGGTGGAAGAGTTCGGGCGGGATGCGGCCGGCCGTGCCCACGAGAACCGGCAGGAGCACGGGGACGACGGCCACGGCGAGGGCGTTGGCGGCCAGGGTGATCACGAGGGCGGTGGCCTCGTTCCCCCCGGCCGCGGCGGTCATGACCACGCCCGTGGTGAGCGTGGTGGGCATGGCCGCAACCAGCGCAAGCCCCACGAGGAGGCCCGGCGCCAGGGGCAAGAGCGAAAACCCGGCGGCCACGGCCGGGGAAAGGACGAAGACGGAGACGAGCCCCAGGGCCACCACCGGCCCGTCGGCCGCCCCGGCCGCGGCGGCGCGCACCGAGAGCCGAAGGCCGGCGAGGAGAAAGATGACGGCGATGATGACGTCGGGGGCCCGGTGGGCCTTGAGCCAGAGGCCGGCCGAGGCCGGGACCCCGCCCGGGTTCCAGAGCACGAGGACGGCCACGGCGGCCAGGCCGGCGAGGAACCCGTGGCGGGAGAGGAAGCCTTTCACCCTGCCGCGCCCCCCTCACCCCGGCCCTCTCCCCCCCAGGGGGGAGAGGG
>NZ_BAAHFQ010000119.1:0-9109 GCF_054681715.1 Deferrisoma sp. | reverse complement strand
TCCCGGAGCACGGCGCGGCGGCTTCGGAGGATGACCGAGTTCGCGACCCGGGCCGGGGCCGGGGCCCTGGAGGCGCCCCTGGCCGTGGGCGGGGCCGACGAACTGGCCGACCTCGAGCGCGCCCTCGGGGGCCTCCGGGACGCCCTCCGGGAGGAACTTCGGCTCCTTCGGGCCGAGCGGGCCCGGCTCCACTCCCTCCTCGATCACCTTCCCGACGGCATCCTGGTGCTCGGCCGCGACGGCCGCATCCGGATGGCGAACCCGGCGGCCCGCCGGATCCTGCGGCTGGGGCACCCGGCCGAGGACCGAACGGGGGCGGAGGCGCTTCGCCACCCGGACCTTCAGACCGCCTTGGCGCGGTGCCAGGCCGACCCCGCGCACCCGCCGGACCCCGTGGCCGTGACCTGGCCCGACCCGCCCTGCCGGCTTCTGGCCCGGTTCGTCCCCCATCCCGACGAGGAGGGGGGAGCCGGGGTGCTCGTGGTGCTCCGCGACGTGACCCGGCAGCACGAGCTGGAGCGGATGCGGCGGGACTTCGTGGCGAACCTGGCCCACGAGCTGCGCACCCCGCTCACCGCCATCCGGGGGGCGGCCGAAACCCTGCCCGAGGCCCTGGACGAGGACCCCGGGGCCGCGGCACGGTTCCTGGAGTCGATCCGCCGCAATGCCCGGAGGCTCGAGGCGCTCCTGCAGGACGTGGCGGAGCTCGCCCGGATCGAGGCCGGCGCCGCACCCCTGCGGCCCGAGCGCGTGGACGCCCGGGCCCCGGTGCGTGCCGTGGTGGAGATGTTCTCGGCCGAGGCCGAGCGGGCGGGGGTGGATCTCGCGGCCGAGGTGCCGGCGGACCCGGTGGAGGCGTCGATCGACCCGGAAAAGCTGGAATCGATCCTGATCAACCTGGTGCAAAACGCGGTGCGCTACACCCCGGCCGGGGGCCGGGCGCGGGTGCGGCTCGAGGCGCGGGACGACCGGCTGGTCTATCGCGTGGAGGACACCGGGATCGGGATCCCGCCCTCCGAGATCCCCCGGGTCACCGAGCGGTTCTACCGGGTGGATCCCGGCCGGTCCCGGGCCACGGGCGGAACCGGCCTCGGCCTCGCCATCGTGAAG
This sequence comes from Deferrisoma sp., assembly GCF_054681715.1. Lineage (NCBI taxonomy): Bacteria > Pseudomonadati > Thermodesulfobacteriota > Deferrisomatia > Deferrisomatales > Deferrisomataceae > Deferrisoma > Deferrisoma sp. Next base: position 7,999 of record NZ_BAAHFQ010000119.1, on the reverse strand, counting down.
CACCTCACCGAGCTCATGGGAGGGACCCTCCGGATCGAGCCCCTCCACCCCCGGGGCACCCGGGTCACGGTGACCGTGCCCCGGGACGCCGCGGCCCCGGTCACCCCTTAGGCCGCCTTCCGCACGGCGCAGAGAAGGGCCTTCATCTGCGGATACCCGAAGATCGGCTCCCGGCACCCCACGTCGGTGAGAAGGTTCGCGTTCTGCTCCCCCTCCCACCCGTGGGGCACGAACACCACCCCCTCGGCCACGTTGGGGTCCACCTTCACCCGCATGCGCACCCGGCCACGGTTGGTCTCGATCTCGGCGAGGTCGCCGTCCGCCAGGCCGTACCGTGCGGCCGTCTCGGGCCCGATCTCGGCGTACGGCTCCGGGCTTTTCTCCTTGAGCCCCCGGATCCGACGGAACTGGCTGTGGGTGTAGTAGTAGTTCCGGTGCCCTGTGGTGAGGATGAGGGGGTACCTCTTCCGGTACTCGGGATCGGCCTTCACGGGGCTTCGGTCGGGCTCCAGATACACCGGCAGCGGATCGGCTCCCGCCCGGGCCATGGCCTCGCTGTAGAGCTCGATCTTCCCGGAAGGGGTGGGAAGATTCGGCGGCATCTCGTAGCGCTTCTTCCCATAGAAGTCACCCTCCGGCTTCTCGTGGAGCAAGTAGTCGAACGAAAGCCCGGTGGGTTCGAGCTCGAACGCCACGAACTCCTCCTCGGTCGCCCAGGGGAAGTACTCCCCGAGCCCGAGCCGCCGCGCCAGCTCCGTGAACACCCACCACTCCGAGCGCGACTCGCCCAGGGGTTCGATGCACTTCTTGCGGAGCATCATGTAGGGGAGCCCGTGGCACACGTTATAGGTGTACGCCACCCCCCATTTCTCCAGGTGGGAGCAGGCCGGCAACACGTAGTGGGCCTCCCGGGCCGTCTCGGTGAGGAACATGTCGTGCACCACAAGGAGCTCCAGGCGCCGGAACGCCTCCCGGAACGCGTTCGAGTCGGGCATGGAGACCAGGGGGTTTCCGCCCACCACCCAAAACGCCTTGAGCTTTTCGGGCACGGCCTCGGGCACCTTGGTAACCACGCCGTAGGGGCTCTTCCGGCCCCACAGCTCCACGAACAGGGGGTATTCGTCGGCGCCCAGGGGATCGCCCCCCGCGTCGAGGCCCACGTTCCCGAACCGGGGGCGCGGGCTGATGACCCAGCCGCCGGGCACGTTGACGTTGCCGGTCACGACCTGGAGCGCGGCGAACGCCCGGCTTGCCTGCACCCCGGCGGCCGTCTGGTCCTGGGTGCAGGTGCCCTGGTAGATGCTCGCCCCTTTGGTCTCAGCCATCCACCGGGCCAACCGGCGGATCTGATCCGCCGGCACCCAGGTGAGCTTCTCGGCCCATTCGGGGGTGAACTCCCTCACGTGCCGGGCCAGCTCCTGGAACCCCACGGTATGCCGCTCCACGAACTCCTTGTCGTAGAGGTCGTTCACGATGATCTCGTGGAGCATGGCCAGCGCCATGGCCGCGTCGGACCCCGGCCGGATCCGCAGGTACAGATCCGCCCTCTCGGCCATGGGGATCCGCCGCGGGTCGATCACCACCAGCTTCGCGCCCCGCTTTAGGTTCTCCTCGATCGCCAGCTTGAGCGGAAAGTCGCTCGCGTCCGGGTTGTGGCCCCACAGGATGTAGAGTTTCGAGTCCAGCTCCTCCACCGGGTACTTGCCGAACGTAATCTGCCGCGCCCGGATCCGCATCCGGTAGCACACGCTCTCCACCGAAAAGAAATTGGGCGAGCCAAATGCCGCCTTGAACCGCTGGGCCAGCCCGGCCATCTCCAGGTTCTCGACCCCGATCGATCCGCTGAACATCCCGAGCACCTGGGGCCCGTGGTCGCGCCGAAGCTGGTCGAGCTTGGCCGCGATCTCGTCGAGCGCCTGGTCCCACGAGATCTCCCGAAACTCCCCGTCCACCCGCTTCAGGGGCCGGAGGATCCGGTCGGGGTGGTAGATGTTTTCGAGGGCCGACTCCCCCCGCGGACAAAGCTGCCCGCGGTTGAGAGGGTGCGACTCCAACCCCTCCACCTTTACAGCCCGGCCGTCTTGCACCGTCACCTTGCAGCCGCAGCTGTGGTAGCACAGGGTGCAGTCCGTGTAGATCACCTGGGGTTCCGTCTGATGGCTCGCCATGGGTCACCTCCGGTACGTCGGCGAGAATGGGGCCGGCCCCGGCAACCAGCGGGGCCTAAACCCGACCTGAAGGCACCCGGGCCCGCCTTTGGAGCCCGGGCGTGGCAATATTTCATGAGGCGAAATACTATTTTATTCCTCAGCTTACTTGGGGCGGTCCCGGCTGTCAAACTTCGGTTCATAGGCTTCTGCGACACCCAAGCCTACCCTGGAGCTCCGATCGCGCCAAGGGGTTCGTGTCCGGCCGCCAACCATTTTTTGTTCACTCAAGACAACTTTGCGAAGGGAATGCACCTAAAAAACGCGCCACCCATGACGCCGCCCCCTTGACGCGCATCCCCGAGCCGGGCATACTTCGAACCATGTTTGTTCTGCACCAACGCCCACACGGGTGCCCCTTCCTGGCGCGGGGCGTTCGGGACGGCCGCAGAACAGAGATGCCGGAAGCGCCAAGCTGGGGTTTGGCCATTCCAGTGAACGCTCCGTTTGCTCGAGCGGGGGTGGTGCTCGCCCCCCTCGAGAAGTAACGGCGTTTCATCCAAAACCCGGGACCACGAGGACCCATGCACCAGCCGGAGACGGGGGGGGCAGTGGTGGAACGGCTGCGGGGTATGGTGGCATAGGGCTCGGGGGTTCGCGTGCCGCCAGCCCCCCCACGTGCCGGGGGCCATCTGCCTCGTGGGGCGAGAACACTCACCGCACGGCCGGCACGATCTCGGCCCTCAAGGCCCAGTTTCTCGGGCTGGCAGAAGAAGGAACCGGTGAACCGGAGCGATCCCCCCAACCCCGGCGCCCCGCGCCGGGCACCCGGAAGGAGGAAAAGCCATGAACCGTCGCATCCGAACCGTCTGGCTCCCCCTGGCTCTCATCCTCTGGCTCCCGGCCGCCGCGTGGGCTGGGGTGACCCTGACGTACAGCAACTTCTTCCCCCCGACCCACGTCCACAGCAAGCTCGCCGAGGAGTGGGCGAAGGAGATCGAAAAGCGCACGAACGGCGAGGTGACATTCCAGCTCTTCCACGGCCAGACCCTCACGAAGGGCAAACAGGCTTACGACGGGGTGGTGAGCGGCATCTCCGACGTGGCCCTGTCGCTCTTCGGGTATACCCCGGGTCGGTTCCCGGTGATGGAGGCCGTAGACCTGCCGTTCGGGTACCCCAACGCCAAGGCCGCCACCGAGGCGATCAACGAGGTGTACCGCCAACTGAAGCCGAAGGAACTCGATGACGTGAAGGTGCTCTACCTCCACGCCCACGGCCCGGGGCTCCTTCACAGCAAATCGAAACCCATCCGGACCATGGAGGACCTCAAGGGCCTCAAATTCCGGGCCACCGGGTTCGCGGCCAAAATCGTGAAGGCGCTCGGGGGAACCCCCGTGGCCATGCCCATGCCCGAAACGTACCAGTCCCTGGCGAAGGGCGTCGTGGACGGGGCCCTTTTTCCCATCGAGGCGTTGAAGGGCTGGCGGCTGGGAGAGGTCGTGAAGTACACCACCCTCAGCTACTCCGCGGCCTACACCTCGGGGTTTTTCGTGGTCATGAACAAGCAGAAGTGGAACGCGCTCCCCGACAGCGCCAAGAAGGTGATCGACGAGGTGAGCCAGGAGTTCATCCCCAAGTCCGCGGCCGCCTGGGACCAGATCGACGAAGAGGGCAAGAAGAACTACATCGAAAAACAGGGCGGCCACCTGGTGGAACTCTCGGCCGAGGAGGCGGCCCGTTGGAAGAAGGCGGTGGAGCCGGTGATCGAGGAGTACGTGAAGGACAAGGAGGCCAAGGGCCTGCCGGGCAAGAAGGCCGTGGAAATCATCCGGGGCGTCCTCGCCAAATACAAATAGCCGCGCTTCCCTGGCGGGTGTCCGCCCGGCGCGGCGGGCACCCGCCCCTCTTCATCCTGGAGCTCCGTCATCATGCGTTTTCCGCTCTTTGACCGCGCCACGGCGGTGGCCAACGGCCTGAGCGCCACCTGCCTTGCGGGCATGATGCTCCTGACCTGCGCCGACGTGATCGGCCGGGCGGTCGGCCACCCGATCCTGGGGGCCGTGGAGCTGACCGGCATGCTCGCAGCCCTCACGTTGGCATTTTCGCTTCCTTACGCCCACCAGAAACGGGCCCACGTGGGTGTCGAGCTTCTCGTGATGCGCCTGGGCGACCGGCCGCGGGCGGCCGTGGATCTCGTGACCGGGATCCTCGGCACGGCCCTGTTTACGGTGGTGGGGTACGAGATGTGGGACTACGCCACGACCATGAAGCAGGCCGGGGAGGTGTCCATGACCCTGCGGATGCCCACCTACCCGGTGATCTACCTGATCGCGGTGGCCTTCTACCTGTTCGCCGCCGCCTACGCCCTGGACGTGATCGACTGCGCGGGCACCGTGGTCCGCGGCCGCAAGGAGGAGACGTCATGAGCCCCATGGCCGTCGGGGTGGCCGGAATCCTGATCCTGGTTGCGTTTTTTTTCACGGGGATGCCCGTCGCCTACGTGATGACCCTGATCGGCGTGGCCGGGTTCGCCTACATGGTAAACCCCGCGGCCGCCCTGAACCTCACGGCCCGGGACATCTGGGGGGTGTTCACCTCCGAGGGGCTCACCGTGATCCCGCTCTTCGTGCTCATGGGTCAGATCGCGTTCAACGCCGGGATCAGCCGAAGGCTCTACGACTGCGCCTACAAGGTGCTGGGGGCCACCCCCGGGGGCCTCGCCGCCGCCACCGTGGCCGCCTGCACGGCCTTCGGCACGGTGTGCGGCTCGAGCCCGGCCACCGCCGCCACCATGGCCGTCGTAGGCCTGCCCGAGATGCGCCGTTACGGGTACGACCCCGCGTTCGCCTCCGGGAGTGTGGCCGCGGGCGGTGGACTGGGGATGCTGATGCCCCCGTCGGTGCTCCTCATCGTCTACGGCATTCTGACCGAGCAGTCGATCGGGGCGCTGTTCGTGGCGGGGGTGGTTCCGGCGATTTACATGACCCTCTGGTTCCTCGGGGCCATCTGGCTCTATTGCAAGCGCCACCCGGACCACGCCCCCCCGGGGGAGAAACTCCCCTGGAAGGAACGGCTGCTCTCGCTCCTGGAGCTCTGGGAGACCCTTCTCGTTTTCTTCCTGGTGATGAGCGGCCTGTTCCTGGGGTTCTTCACCCCCACCGAGGCCGGCGCGGTGGGCGCGTTCCTGATCCTCCTCCTCGCCCTGGCCCGCCGCCAGATCTCCTTCGCCGGGATCGTGAAATCCCTTTATGAAACCGTGCGCACCTCGGCCATGGTGCTCCTCCTCATCGCCGGTGCCACGATCTTCGGCCACTTCCTCGCGGTGACCCGACTCCCCTTCGAACTGGCCGCGTGGGTCGGCGGACTCGACCTCCCGGGCTGGATCATCATGGCGGCGATCGTGGGGATCTACCTCGTGGCCGGGTGTTTCATCGACGCCATGGCCCTGGTGATGCTCACGATCCCCATCTTCGCCCCGATCGTGACGAACCTCGGCTACGACCTCATCTGGTTCGGGGTGATTATCGTGCTCGTGGGCCAGATGGGCGTCATCACCCCGCCCGTGGGGATCAACGTCTACGTGGTGAACGGCGTAGCGCGGGACATCCCCCTGCACCTGATCTTCAAGGGGGTGATGCCGTTTCTCGTGGCGCTCGTCCTCGGCACCCTGTCCTTGATCGCGGTGCCTCAGATCATCACGTTCCTGCCCAAGATCATGTACGGTTGACGGAAGCGCAGGCTCCGGAATGAAGCCGTCCCGCATGCAAAGGGGCCGAGGACCGTGGTGACCCGCGCCTCGTGGGGAACGGCCGTCTACGGCCTTTCCCTGGGGATCCTCGCCGCGTTCCACCAGTTCAAGGTGCCCCCGGCACTGCCGGAACTCGTGCGCGCCTACGGGTACCCGCCCCTCGTCTCCGGGGCCCTCATGTCGGTCTACGCGGTGGCGGGCAGCCTGTTCTCCTGGCCCGTGGGACGCTGGTTCCGGACCCTGGGGCCGGGGCCTTTGATCCTTGCGGCACTGACCCTCCTCGCCCTCGGCACGGGAATCGGTCTGAGCCTCCCGGGGACCGCCGGATGGATGCTCTTTGGCCGTTTCCTTGAAGGAACGGGTTTCGCCGTGCTCGCCGTGGTGGGTGGGGTGCTCGCAACGGCCGGCGCCCCGCCGGGCCGAAAGATGCTCGCCACGGCGCTTTGGGCCACCTGGATCCCGGCAGGGCAGGTGTTGAGCAGCCTTGCAGCCAGGGGACTCGCGGCGAACGGGTCCTGGCCCCGGCTGTGGTGGGCTTCCCTCGTCGCCACGGCGGTCCTGGCCGCCTGGGGGCTCGTGCTCGCACGGGGGGACGGTCTTCGGGTCGACGAGACCGAGGGGCTTCCCTCTGCGTCCTCCCAGGGCGGCTCCAGCCGGCGGCGGGTCCCGCTCCTTCTGGCGTCGGGCCTCTTTCTTCTCTGGGCCATGCAGTTCATCGCGTTTATGACCTGGCTTCCCCTGTTCCTGGTGGAGGTCCACGGGCTGAGCTCCGGCGGGGCTGCCCTTATCTACGGCCTGCCCCCGGTCCTCATCATCGCGTTCAACCTGCTTGCCGGGACCCTGCTCGCCCGGGGGGTTCCCCTGCTGTCCCTGATCGGGGCCGGGCTCGTCGCCCAAACCTTCGTGTGGTTCGTGGCGCCGGCCACAAGAAACCCTACGTGGGGCCTTGCCCTCCTCGCGGTCTACGGCGTCGCTTCGGGGGTGATTCCCACTTGCATCTTTGCGCTGCCCGGGCGGCTCCAGGGCGTGGGGTCCGCGGCGCAAAGTTTCGGCGCCCTCATGATGGGAAGGAACCTCGGCGTGGTGGTGGGGCCGGTGCTCCTTGGGGAACTCATAGGCCTGGCGGGCCGGTGGGACGTGGCCGCCCGCACCCTGGGGAGTTCCTGCCTTCTAGCTCTCATTGTCGTCGGGCTGCTCAAACCTCACGTTGCGGCCAATGCATCGGAGGCGCGAGCGTGTCTTTGATCCTGCCCGCAGCCGGCCTGCTGGCTCTTCTTGCAGGCCCCCTTTGGTTCTGGTGGGAGGCGCGCAAAGAAGGCCAGCCCGCCCGGCTTCGCCGAAAGGCGATCGCGGCGTCGTCGATTCTAGGGGCCCTCCTCCTCGCCGCCCTGGTCGCTCCGCGGGTCCGGAGCTCCTTGGCCGCCACGAGCTGGGCGTTCGTTCTCGGCGTGGGGGCCCTTTTGATCCCCACCAGCCCCAACCGACGAGCTCTTCGGTCCACGGCCGGATACGTGTTGGGGGACGTCGAGCGGGTGGACGAGCGCGACATCGTCTTCGCCCGGAACCGTTCCCTCCCTCCCGGGTCGCCCGAGCACCGCGAGTCTTACGGACAGTTCCACCCACAGCGGAAGGAATTCAACGACGAACGGCGCGCAAGGGGAGGGCCCCCCGGGGACTACCAGGACCAACGAAAGTATTGTCAGGTCCCTGTCGTTGCTACGGAAACCCGCGGCTGGGGGGCCGGTGGAGAGCCGGGTGCGGCCCCTTACCTCGCCGCGTCCCCACCAGGCTTGGATAGCCCTGGAAGATCCGGAACCTCCGCCACCGGCGCCGCGGCCTGTTGTGCCGACAACGGCGTGCGAAGGCGCGGCGGTCGGATGCCGCACTCACGCCCGGCGCTCCAGCAGGCCCCATGCCCCCGACCGAGGCTATTTAGCCGCCGGAGTAATAGTAACGCCCTGTTGCGTATTCCGAGGAAGTCGACCACCGATTCCGGTGATGTCGTCCAGGGGGTCGGAGCGAAGCGACGCTGGGGGGTGGATCATACGCTCAAGTGGTCGGCATGGGTCAACGGGGAGTGGGTTTTTCGTCGGGACTCTCCCT
>NZ_BAAHFQ010000118.1:0-9226 GCF_054681715.1 Deferrisoma sp. | reverse complement strand
CCGTGGCCGACGAGGGCTGCGGGATCCCGGCGGAACACCTGGACCGGATCTTCGATCCCTTCTTCACCACCAAGCCCGACGGCAGCGGGCTCGGTCTCGCGACCTCCTATTCGATTGTCCGTCGCCACGGCGGCGCGATCCATGTGGCGTCCGAACCGGGGAGGGGCACCACCGTTGAGGTGTACCTCCCCGCGGCCGGCGCGGAGGCCCTCGAGGACCGGACACCCCCCAGAGGATACCAGGCGCCGTCGCTGCGCGGGCTTCGCGTCCTGGCCATGGACGACGACCCCGTGCTGCGGCAGATCCTGGCCGAACGCCTCGCCGAGGAGGGGATCGAGGCGCGGGTGGTCTCGTCGGGGGAGGAGGCCGTGGAGGCGTTCGCCGGAGCCCTCCGGGCGGGGGCGCCCCCCCACGCCGTGGTGCTCGACCTCACGGTGCGAGGCGGTCTGGGCGGGGAGGAGGCGTTGGAGCGGATCCGGGATCTTTCAAGGGAGGTGTTCGCCGTGGCGGTCAGCGGGTACGCGGAGGCCCCCGCCGTGGCCCGCCCCCGGGAGCACGGGTTCGACGCGGCGATGGCCAAGCCGTACGCGCTCGCCGATCTCCTGCGGGTGATCGCGGAAGGGGTCGGCGGAAGGGCCGGCTGACGGGCCGAACGTCCGCCCCAGCCCCCGCGGTCACGTCCCGGCCGCCTCCCGCAGGGCGTCGAGAAGTTCCTGGGCCCGGGTGGGTTTCTCGACCCGCCGGACGGGCCCGGTGCCGGCAAGGGATTCCCCGGCGTGGGCGTCCCCCCGGCGAACGAGGAGAATCACGGGCAGGTCCGGCAGGAGTTCCCGGGCGGCCCGCACGGCCGCGGCGGCGGGGCCGTCGGGGGAATCCCAGTCGGCCACGAGGGCGGCGGAACGGTCCCCGCCGCAATCCAGGGCGTCCCGGACGCCATCGGGTCCGGCCGCGGGGCGAGGGGCGAAGCCGTGTTCCGCGAGGAGCCGGGCGAGGATCTCCACGAGGCCCCGCTTCTCACCGACCAGGACCACGGGACGGCGCGCGGCCTCCTGTTGGGGCGCTTCCTCTGCCTCCCCCATCCCCCCGGGTGGTTGCTCATCCACCGGGCGGTCTTCGGCCAGCGGCAGCACCACCTCGAAGCGCGCGCCCCCGGCCGGCCGGTTCCGGACCCGGACGCTCCCCCCGAGTTCGTCCGCCACGATCCGCCGCACCGTGGCGAGCCCGATCCCCGTGCCGCCCCGGCCGCTCCGGGTGGTGAAGAAGGGCTCGAAGATCCGCTCCCGCAGTTCCACGGGCACCCCCGGCCCCTCGTCCTCCACGGTGAGGCGGGCCGCACCCCCGGCGCGCTCCACCTTGATCTCGATACGGCCGCTCCCTTCCATGGCCTGGGCCGCGTTCACGCAGAGGTTGAGGAGCACCTGCTGGAGCCTGGGTTCGTCGGCGCGCACCGAAGCGCCCTCCGCGCGGGACGTATCGATGAGGATCTCCACGCTCCCGGGCACGGCCGTGCGCAGGAGATCCTCCGCCCTTCGGACCGCGGCCCCGAGGTCCACCGGCACGAGCGGCCCGGGGCCCAGGTCGCGGCACAGCGCCAGCACCTGTTGGGCCAGCACGGCCGCCTGGGTCGCCGCGGCCTCGATCCGGGCCACCTTCGGCCGCAGGGGCGAGTCGTCCGGCAGCTCGCTCTGCACGAGTTCCGCGTACGCGAGGATGGGGGTGAGCAGGTTGTTGAAGTCGTGGGCTACCCCGGAGGCCACGAGCCCCAAGGTCTCGAGCCGCTCCACCCGGCGCACGGTCTCCTCGGCCCGCCGCAGCCGCTCCTCCCGCTCCTCGTCCCGGGTGATGTCGATGAAGATCCCAAACAGGTGGGTCCCGTCGCGCGGCAGCCGCACCGGGGTCACCACGTCGAGAATCCAGCGCACCTCGCCGCGGGCCGTAACCATCCGGTAGCGCAGTTCGTGGGGTTCCCCGGCCCGGCTCGCCACCATGCACGCCCGAACGGCCCGCTCGCGGTCCTCGGGATGGATCCGGTTGGCCCACGAGGCGAGATCGGTCCACGCCTCCGGGGGGTAGCCCGTCAGGGCGGTGACCTGCCGGCCCATGAACAAGAACCGGTCGGCGTCCAGGTCGAATTCCCAGGGGACCTCGTGGGTGCGTTCCAGAAACGTCTTGTAGAACGCCCGGCTCCGGGCCAACTCCTCCTGCTCGCGGACCCGGTCGGTCACATCGCGAAACGTGAGGATCCAGCCGCCGTCCGGGAGCGGGTTGGCCCGGCCCTCCACCACCCGGCCATCGGCCCGGGGCGTCTCGATCACCGTGTTCGGGGCGCGGCGTCCCAACTGTTCCAGCCGTTCCCGGGTCAGGGCCTCCGGGTCCTCCGGGGCTGAGATCCCGGCGCGGCACACCTCCCGGATGCAGTCCTCGATGGGGGGCTGGCCGGCGAGAAATTCCGGGGAAAGGCCCCAGAGGTCCCGGTACGCCCGGTTCGCGTACCGCACCCGGCGGTCCGGCCCCAGGATGGCCACCCCGTCCTCGGAGGCCTCGAGGGCGTGGAGGAGCAGGTCGCGTTGGAGTTTCGGATCCGTCATGGGGGTCCCCCGAACCGCCCGGCGTTCCCCGGTCGGTTACCAGATACCAGAAAACTTCCCTGCGTCAAGGGCACGTTCCGCTCGTTTTCTATCGGCACGCGGTTGGCCTCCTTGAGCCCCGGCCAAGGCCCCACCGCGAAAACCGGAAATAATGCTCTCGGGCGAGAACATAAAGTCGCGGGCGGTGTCAAGAAAGACGGCGGACTGCCGATCCCTTGGGGGTGTGATGAATCGTTTGCTCGCCCATGAGAACACACGGGAGGCCGAGATGCCGGAGTTCGGGCCGTTTCGCATCCTGGTGGTCGACGACGAACCCGCCGTGGGGCGGACCCTGTGCCTGCACCTGCGGCTCCACGGATACGAGTGCCGAAGCTGCCACGAGCCCACCGAGGCCCTGGGGTTGCTCGAGAGTCCGGAGGGGAACCCGTTCCACCTCGTGATCACCGACCTGGTGATGCCCGGGCTCGACGGGCTCACCCTGATCCGGCGGTGCCGGGAGGCGGGCAGTCCGGTCCAGTTCGTGGTGATCACGGCCTACCACCAGCTCGACCGGGTGGCCGAGGCGTACCGGTTGGGGGTTTTCGATTATCTGGTGAAGCCGTTCGAAAGCCTCGACGAGGTCACCGAGGTGGTGCGGGGGGCCGAGGCCCGGTACCTGCGGTGGCGGCGTCTATTGCTCGACGCGATGGAGGCCGGGTCGTGAACTGGCTCGACAAGGTGTTCTCGTCGGCGGTTCGGGTGAAGGTGCTGCGGGTGGTGGCCCGCCGGGGGGGGCTGTCGGGGCGAAGCATCGCATCGGCCGCGGGCGTCGCGCCCTCAGCGGCCAAGCGCGCCCTCGACGAACTCGAGGAACTCGGCTTGGTCCGTCGGGGCGGCTCCAAGGGGGTGCACCGCTTTTACCTCTCGGAACGCCACTGGCTCGCCCGGGACCTCGCCCGGCTGTACGAGGCCGAGGCGGGCCTGCCCCACCGGGTGGCCGACGTTCTCCAAAGGGAGATCCGGGCCGCCCGGGTGCCGACGGACGTGGTCGCCGTGGGGTTCGGGCCGGACGGGCGGGTGGAGGCGGCCTGCCACCCGAGGGCCGCGGGCCTGGACGGGATCACGGGGGCGTTGGCGGCCGCGGTTGCGACGGAGACGGGAATTCGCCTCGATCGAATCGTCTGGGACCCGTCGGAGGCGCCGGACCTGGCGTGGGTGTGGATGTCCCGCGCTTCCGGGCCTCGGCGCCCTCCGGGGCCCGGGTTTTTGAAGTACTTCGGCATCGACACGGAATCGGAGGGAGACGGCGATGGGTGAGCCCGCGGTCGGGAACGGGAGGCCCTCGGGGGTGTACATGCCCACGGTGCTGGTGGTGGACGACGACGGGAGCGTGCGCGCCTTCGTGGCCGAGGCCGCCCGGGACCTGGGATGCCCGGTGCTGGAGGCGTCCGACGGCCTGGAGGCCTGGATGCTCTTTCAGGGGGAGCGGCCCGAGATCGTGGTGTCCGACATCCGCATGCCGGGGCTCACCGGGGTCGAACTCCTCCGGGAGATCCGCCGGGTCAGTTCGGATACCGAGGTGCTCCTCATGACCGCGTTTTCCGAGCGCCAAACCGTCGTGGAGGCCCTGCGGTCCCGGGCCACGGACTACGTGGAGAAGCCCGTGGACCTGGAGACTCTGCGCCGCCACCTGCAGCCGGCGATCGAGCGGTGTCTCCTGCGGCACGAGACGGCCGTCCTCCAAGAGGAGGCGGCGCGCCTGCGGGAGCGCGAGGCCCGGGAATCGCGGCTCGCCACCCTGGGGCGGCTGCTCGCCGGACTCGCCCACGAACTCCGCAACCCGCTCACGTTCGTCAAGGGGAACGTCGAGGTCCTGGAGCGGTGCGTGGCCCGCACGGGGGACGCGGATCCCCAGGGGCCGGCCGTGTTGCCCGGGCTCACGCGGGCGGACCTGGAGGCCCTGGTGCGGGACCTGGCCCAGGGGGTTCACCGGGTGGAGGATCTCGTGAAGGGGCTCCAGGGGTTTGCCAAACCGCGTCGCAACGAGGCCGAGCCGCTGGACCTGGGGGAGGTGCTCGAAGCGTCGGCCCGGCTGGTGCGGCACCGCATGCCGCCCCACGGGGTGTTGCGCGTGGAGGGACCCGAGGTGCCGGTGTTCGTCCTGGGCGCCCGCGCCGACCTGGAGACCGCCTTCGTGAACGTGCTCGTCAACGCGGCCGAGGCCGTCGGCGTCACCGGCGGCCGCGTCGGCGTCCGCGTGGCCCTCGGACCGTACGGCACGCGGGAGTATGACGGGGTGGCCGAGGTCGTCGTGGAGGACGACGGGCCCGGGATCCCCCAGGGGCTCCTGGACGAAGTGTTCATGCCGTTCTTCTCCCGCAAGGAGGGGGGGACCGGCCTGGGCCTGAGCCTGGCCCACGAGGCCGTGCGGCGGTGTGGAGGGCAGATGGAGATCGAAAGCGAGGAGGACCGGGGAACGAGGGTCGTGATCCGGCTGCCCTATCGGGCCTCCCCGGGGCCGGAAGAGGGGCCGTGAGCGGGGCCGGGGTTTCCCCGGGGGAACTGGCCGGGCGCCTGTCCCGGGCGGCCGGCCGGGTCGCCGATACGGCCCGGGCCTCGGAGGAGCGGTTCGTGGCCTACCTGGGCCGGGTCCAGACCCTGCTCGAATGCTGCCTCGACGCCGCGGCCCGGGCCGAGGAGACGGCCGGCCGACTGGGCGGGGTGGGGCTCGAGGCGGTGGCCGACGACCTCCGGCGGGGCATGGAGGCGCTCGCCGGGTGGGACGGGGGCTCCCACGCGGGCCGGGCCCTGGACCGGCTGGTGGACCCCCTGGCCCACGTGCCCGCTGCCGCCGAGGAGGCGAAACGAGCCGTGCGGTACCTGCGGGCGCTCGCCGTGTCGACCCGGATCGAAGTGGCGCGATTCGGGGCCGCCCGAAGCGACCTCATGGTGCTCCCCGAGGTGGTGGCGCGGCTGTCGGTGCGGATCGGGGAGCTGTTCGACTCGGTACTCAGCCGCTCCCGCCGGCTCGAAGACGCCGTGCGCGCCCGCCGGGACGAACTCCGGCGGCTCGAGGCCCGGGGGGTGGAGGACCTGCGGGCCGCGGTGGAGCGGATGCGGGAGGCCCTGGACGCGAGCGTTGCCGCGGCTTCGAGGGCCCGGGCGGCGGCCGAGGGGATGGGGCGGGCGGCCCAGGCGGCCGGGGCGGCGGCCGGCCGGATCCTCACCGCGCTCCAGTCCCAGGACATCACGCGCCAGCGCCTCGAGCAGGTGGGGCTCGCCCTGGGGGAAGCGGCCGGGTACGCGGGGGATCCGGCGCAGGCCGGCCGCGTCGCGGCGCAGGCCGAGATCGCGTCGGTTCTGGCCCTCGAGATCGCCCAGATGGACGAGGCCCTCGACGCCTACGCGGCCGCGCTCGAGGCGGTGGGCCGGGAGTTCGACGAGATCGCCGAGGCCGCGGCCGGGCTGCGAACGTCGCTGGAGGGCCTGCAGGCGGGAAGCGGGGGCGACGCGGTCGGGGGCGGCGGGGACCTCACCGCCCATCTCGAAGCCCTCCGGGCCTCCAGGGACGAGGTGGCCGGGATCCTTCGGCAGGCCGCGTCGGAGGCGGAGGCCCTCACCGGTCAGGTGGATACGATCGAGGACGTCGTCTCCGATCTGGACCTCATCGCGCTCAACGCCATCATCCAGGCGGCCCGGGCCGGAAGGGAAGGCCGCACGCTGGCGGTGATCGCCACCGAGATCCAGCGGGAGGCCGCCAAGGCCGGGGGGGTGGGGCGGGGGGTGGCCCACGCCCTGCGCCGCCTCGGGGAGGCGTCGGCGTCGCTTCGGCAGAGTCAGGACGGGGACGACGGGCTCGAAGGGTTCGCCGGGCTCCCGCAGCGGCTCGAAGGCGCGGCCCGGGCGCTCGAAGCCATCCGCCGGGAGGCCGAGACGGAACTCGGCGCATGCCTTGGGCGGCTCGACGAGACGCTCGCCGAGGCCCGGCGGGATTCCCCCGCCGCGTGGGTGCGCGACGAGGTGGCGTCGGCCCGCCGCGAGATGGCCTCCCTCCTCGAGACCCTCCGCGCCGCGGTGCCCCCGGGCGTGGCAGGGCCCGGGGATCTGGTCGACCGCGTGCAGAGGGACTACACCATGGCCACCCAGCGCCGGGTGCACGAGGAGGTCGTGGGGGGCGCGGCCGACGAGGAGGCCGGGGAGTTCGGGGACAACGTGGAGCTGTTTTGAGAGGGAACCCGACATGCAAACGGTGCGGCTCGCGGGAAAGATCACGGTGGAGCGGATCGGGGATGCCTTCCGAGCCCTTAGGGAGGCGTTCGAGGCGGACCCCGACGTGCGGGTCGACGCCTCCGGGGTGGAGGAGGCGGACTCGGCGTTTCTCCAGGTGCTGGCCGCGTGCGGGCGAACGGCCGGGGCGAGGGGCGGCTCGTTTCGGCTGACGGGGGTGTCCGGGGCCCTCGCCCGGGTGGCCGAGGCGGCGGGATTTTCGCTGGAGGCGTGGATGGGAGACGCAGAGGAGGGCGGCGATGGCTAAGCGGATCCTGGCGGCCGACGACTCGGCCAGCATGCGCCAGGTTGTGTCCTTCACCCTCAAGCAGGCCGGCTACGAGGTGGTCACGGCCAACGACGGAAACGACGGGGCGCGAAAGCTCGACACGGACGGCCCCTTCGACCTGGTGCTCACCGATCTCAACATGCCCGGAATGGACGGCATCGGGCTGATCAAGGCCGTGCGGGCCCATCCCAGGCACCGGTTCACGCCGGTGGTCATGGTGACCACCGAGTCGGCGGCGGCCAAGAAGGCCGAGGGCAAGGCGGCCGGCGCCACCGGCTGGATCGTGAAGCCGTTCCAGCCGGAGCAGCTTCTGGCCGTGGTGGCCAAACTGATCGGGAAATAGGCCGGGAGACGAAAACCCATGAGCGACGCGTACCGCGAGGTGTTCCTCCAGGAGGCCGGCGAACTCCTGGCCGAACTCGAGGAAGTCCTCCTCGAACTGGAACAGTCCCCCGGCGACATGGACCTGGTGGCCCGGGCGTTCCGGGCGCTCCACACCATCAAGGGGTCGGGGGCCATGTTCGGGTTCGACGACGTGGCCGCCTTCACCCACGAGGTGGAAACCGCCTTCGACCGTGTGCGAAACGGCGAGGCCGGGGTCACGCCGGAGTTGATCGAACTGGGGCTCCGGAGCCGCGACCACATCCGGGCGCTCCTGGAGGGGCGGGCCGACCCGGGAGAGGCCGAGGCGATCCTGGCCGGGCTCAAGGGGGCGCCGGCCACGCCTCCCGCCGGGGACGCGCCCGCGGCCCCGCAGGGGCCGGCCGCGGAACCCGGCGAACCCGCGAGCCCGGCCGTGTACCGGATCCGGTTCGTCCCGCCCGCGCACCTGTGGCTCACCGGCACGGACCCCCTGCGGCTCCTGGGCGAACTGCGGGAACTCGGGGAGTGCCGGGTGGTGTGCCACGCCGACCGGGTGCCGGCCCTGGAGGATCTCGACCCCGAGAACTGCTACCTGACCTGGGACGTCGTGCTCCGCACCGACCGGGGGGAGAACGCCGTCCGGGACGTGTTCCTCTTCGTGGAGGACGAAAGCGACCTTCGGATCGAGCGGATCGCCGGCGTCGAGGAGGACGACGACGGGGTGCGCCGCATCGGCGACATCCTGATCGAGCGGGGCGACATCTCGGCCGAGGACCTGCGGGACGCGGTGGCCGAGCAGAAACGCCTGGGTGAGATCCTGGTGGAGAAAGGGAAGGTCACGCCCTCCCAGGTGGCCTCGGCCCTGGCCGAACAGGAGGTGGTCCGCAAGGGGCGGGAGGCGCCGGCCGTGGAGGCCACGGTGCGGGTGAGCGCCGGCAAGCTCGACCGCCTCGTGGATCTGGTGGGGGAACTCGTGATCGCCCAGGCCCGGCTGGCCCGGCGGGCGGACACCGGCGGCGATCCGGAACTCCTGTCGATTTCCGAGGAGATGGAGCGGCTCACCACCGAGCTCAGGGACACCGCCCTGAACATCCGGATGATGCCCATCGGCACCACCTTCAGCCGGTTCCGGCGCCTCGTGCGCGACCTTTCGGCCGAGCTCGGCAAGGATGTGGCCCTGGTGACCGAGGGGGCCGAGACCGAACTCGACAAGACCGTGATCGAGCGGCTGGGGGATCCCCTGGTGCACCTGATCCGAAACAGCCTCGACCACGGGATCGAGCCCCCCGAGGAGCGCGAGCGCGAGGGGAAGCCCCGGCAGGGCACGGTGCGGCTTGCGGCCCGCCACGCCGAGGCCAACGTGGTGATCGAGATCACCGACGACGGCAGGGGGCTCGACCCCGAGGCCATCCGGGCCAAGGCCGTCGAGCGGGGGCTCCTCGCCCCCGACGCCCGGCCCTCGGACCGGGAACTCTTCGATCTCGTCTTCGAGCCCGGGTTCTCCACGGCCAAGGCGGTCTCGAACGTGTCAGGCCGGGGGGTGGGCATGGACGTGGTGCGCCGGTCCATCGAGGCCCTGCGGGGCACCGTGGAACTCGAGAGCCGCCCCGGCGAGGGCACCCGGGTCGTGATCCGGCTGCCGCTCACCCTGGCCATCATCGAGGGGCTCCTGGTGGAAACCGGGGGAAGCGCGTTCGTCGTGCCCCTCGACCTCGTGGAGGAGTGCGTGGAACTCGGCCGG
>NZ_BAAHFQ010000117.1:0-9229 GCF_054681715.1 Deferrisoma sp. | reverse complement strand
GCGACGCCAGGTCCGTGGCCCGGTTTCCCGTGTACGGGAGGTTTGGGCCCCGCCGTTCCCGCACCGACCCTCGCCCCTGGGGGGAAGCCTGGGGGTGGAGCAGGGCCGGTGCATTTCGGCCGGGGACATGGAGCTCCCCGGTTCCATCGCAGCAGGCAACCGGACGAGGATCCCATGAGAACGACGGAAGAGCGCCTGGAACGGGTGGTGTGCGCCGAGTACTGCCGCCTGTTCAAACCCTGGGAGGAGCGCCAGAAGTGTGCCGGGTTTGCCCTGCTGCGCCATCAGGTGGCGCGCGGGGGACTCGCCGTGGACGCCGTGGAGCGGCTGCGAGGGGCCCGGGTGCGGTGGAGCGGGAACCACGACGCCGTGATCCTTCGGAGCGCGTGCATCCACTGCGAGCTCTATCCCTACCGCTGCCCCTTCCGCCGGCCGACGAAGGAGGACGCGGGGGAACCGTGCGGGGCGGCCCTGGTGCTCGACGCCCTCCTGGAGCGCCGGGTGATCCGGGCCCAGGATCTCTTTTGGGGGGAACCGACCGGGGAGGCCCGTCCGAGTTGAGGGGGGAAGGAGACGACCTCGAGCTCGAGCGGGTGGTGCGCCACGTGCGGATCGGCCGGGCCTGGGCCGGGCGCACGGTGTTCGACGCCGTGCGCGAGGCGTTCCCCCAGGTGGAACCCCGGGAGGTGTTCCGCAAATGCCGGTCCGGGGAGATCCGGGTGAACGATCGCCCCTGCGACGCGCTCGACCGGGCGGGGGAGGGCGACGTCGTGTCGGTGGTGCTCTTTCGGCCGGCGAGGCCCACGGTGTTCCCGGCCGAACGGGAGCACGAGGCCGTCGACACCCCGGCCGGGCCGTTTCGCATCGTCCGAGAAGACCCCCACCTCCTGGTGGTCTCGAAGCCGCCGGGGTGTGCGAGCCACCCCGCCCTGGGGCACGCCGGCGACACCCTGATCGAACGGATCCGGGCCTACCTCGGGATTACCCCGGAGGCCCCCTTCCAGCCCGCGCTCGCAAACCGCCTGGACCTGGAGACCTCGGGGATCGTGCTCGTGGCCAAAACCCGAACCGCCCAGCGCCGCCTGGGCCGGGCGCTGCAGCGGGGCGGGGTGGCCAAGGCCTACCTGGCCCTCGTGGCCGGCTGGCCCGAGCCCCCCGAGGGGGAGATCCGGATCCCCCTGCCTCGCCACCCCGACTCCCGCGACCGGGCCCGCCGGCCCGAGGGGCACCCCCGCCGCCGGCCGGTGCTCCAGGAGGCCGTGACCCGGTACCGCACCCGGGCCCGGTACCTCTACCCGTTTCCGGTGGCGCTTTTGGAGATCGATCTCGTGACCGGCCGCACCCACCAGATCCGGCGGCACCTGCGGGCCGTGGGCCACCCCCTGGCCCTGGACCGTCGGTACGGGGACCCGGGGTTCAACGAGGACATGGCCCGGATCGCGGGGCTCGGCCGGATGTTCCTGCACGCCTTTCGGGTGCGGCTCCGGCACCCAGCCGGGGGCGGCATGCTGGAGGTGGAGGACCCGCTACCCGAGGACCTTTCGGCCGCGCTGCGGGCGTTCGGGAGCCCGGTGTGGGAACCCGGGGCGGCGACGAGGCCCGAGTTGACGACGACCCCTTCGTGACGAGGAGGCCCACATGCCCGACACGTATCGCGTTCTGGTGACCTGCTCCCTCGGCCAAGCCGCCCTCGACCGGTTCGCCCGGGAGCCCGGCTTCGCCGTGCACGTGGAGAACATCAACGATCCGGCCGAACTGGCCCGGCGGGTTCCGGGGTTCCACGCCGTGGTCGTTCGGTCGAACGTCAAGGTGACGCGGGAAGTGCTCGAGGCCGGCACCGATCTCAAGGTGGTCGGGCGGGCCGGCATCGGGGTGGACAACGTCGACGTGGAGGCGGCCACGCGGCTTGGGATCGCGGTGGTCAACGCCCCGAGCGGCAACGTGGTCACGACGGCCGAGCACGCGCTCACCCTGCTCATGAGCACGGCCCGCAAGGTGCCCCAGGCCTGCGCCGCCTTGAAGGCCGGCAAATGGGAGAAGAAGCGGTTCCTGGGCCGGGAGCTCCGGGGCAAGACCCTGGGCATCGTGGGGGTGGGCCGGATCGGCTCGGTCGTGGCCGAGCTCGCCCGGGGCATCCGGATGCGGGTCATCGCCTACGACCCTTACCTCACCGAGGAGCGTGCCGCCCAGCTCGGGGTGGAGAAGGTGGACCTGGACCGGCTCCTGGCCGAGGCCGACGCGATCACGGTGCACACCCCCCTGACCCCCGAGACCCGGGGGCTCCTGGGCGACGAGGCCTTCGCCAAGGTCAAACCCGGCGTGATCGTGGTGAACTGCGCCCGGGGCGGCATCGTGGACGAGGACGCCCTCGACCGGGCCATCGCCGAGGGCAAGGTGGCCGGGGCCGCCTTGGACGTGTTCGAAACCGAGCCGCCGCCCCCGAAGCCCCTCTACGCCCGGGACGAGGTGGTGGTCACCCCCCATCTCGGGGCCTCGACCGTCGAGGCCCAGGAGAGCGTGGCGGTGGAGGTGGCCGAGAACGTGATCTCGTTCCTGCGCACGGGGGTTGCGCCCAACGCGCTCAACGCGCCCAGCGTGCCCGCCGAGACCCTGGCGAGGCTGGGGCCCCACCTGGACCTTGCCCGGCGGTTGGGATCGTTTCTGGCCCAGGCGGCCCCGGGCGCCGTGGACCGGGTGGTGGTGTCGGTCCAGGGGCAGGCCGCTTCGGGCCCCGGGGTGGACCTCATCGCGGCGGCGGCCCTGGAGGGGCTCCTGCGACCGGTGCTGGAAAGCCGGGTGAACCTGGTGAACGCCCCGGCCGTGGCCAAGGAACGGGGCATCCGGGTCTCGACCCAGGTTTCCGCCGACGCGGGGGACTTCACCGACCTGGTGGCGATCGAGGCGGCCGGGCCCGGGGGCACACACCGGGTGGAGGGGACGCTCTTCGGCAAGCACGAGCCCCGGATCGTGCGGTTCGACGCCTATCGCATCGACGCGCTCCCCCAGGGCACCCTGATCCTCATCTACAACCGCGACGTGCCGGGGGTGATCGGACGGATCGGCACCTGCCTCGGGGAGCGGGGGGTCAACATCGCGGGCATGTACAACGGCCGGGAGGCGCCGGGCGGAACGGCCATCAGCCTGGTGAACATCGACGGGCCGGCCCGGCCCGAGGTGCTCGGGGCCCTGCGGGAACTGCCCGAGATCCTGGAGGTGCGGGCGCTGGGGCTGTAAGGGGGGCTAGGCGGCTTGGCAGCGAGGCGGCCGGGCGGCGAGGAGGCGCCCCGGTCAGGGCTGGGCGGGGCTTGGCACGAGGGGGGCCCCATCCTTCTCCGTGGCCTCCGCGCCCTCCGTGGTGCAACTCTTCAAGAAGGGGAGGGCGAATCGGCCTCCTGGGCCCGGACCCACTCGTCAATCCGCCGGGCGTCCTCCTCCGGCAGGTCAAGGAACTGGAGGCCGAAGCCCGGGGGGTGGGGGGAGCCGTGGCGGTAGGGCCGGGCCCACACCACCCGGGCCCGGCAGGAGAACACCCCCTCGACCCCCGGCAGTTCGAACCGGATCTCCACCTCCTCGCCCGGCCGGCGGGTGCGGGGCGAGTTGATGAACAGCCCGCCGCGGCTCACATTGGTGGCGTAGCCAAAGAAGACCTCCATGCCGGCGATGCACCGGGCCTCCCGCACCGGGAGCGGGCTGCGGGGATGGGCCCGGCGGTCGGCCGGGGGCCTCGTGGACGGCGGTTTCCTCATGGCCCGTCCTCCACGGTTTTTCGGTACACCAGCGCGCGGCCGTGGTACTCCGGCCGGAACCCCTCGAGCCCCGAGAGGAGCGTCTCGGCGCCTCCTAGAATGAGCACCCCGCCGGGCGCAAGGGCCGAGGCCAGGCACCGGTAGAGCTTGGCCTTCGTCTCCCGGCCGAAGTAAATCCCGACGTTGCGGCACAGCACCACGTGGAACCCCGTGTCGGGGGGCGGTTCGGCGACCAGGTTGTGGCGCCGGAACCGCACCCTTCGGCGCACGTTTTCTTTCACCCGGGCCCGGCCGTCGGGCAGGGGGTCAAAGTACCGCGCCCGGGCGGCCGCGTCGAGCCCGCGGGCGAGCTCCCAGTCGTCGTACTCGGCCCTGCGGGCCCGCTCCAGGGCCCGGGGGCTCAGGTCGGTGGCCAGGAGGTCGAGCACGATCCGGCCGGTCTCCAGGAGGTCCCACAGGCACATGACCACGCTGTAGGGCTCCTGGCCGTGGCTGCACCCGGCGCTCCAGACCCGCAGCCGAAAGGGAAGGGGCTTTCCCTGGGCGAATGCCGGGACGATCGCGTTGCGCAGGGCCTCGAAGGGGGCCCGGTCGCGGAAGAACGAGGTCTCCGGGGTGACCACGGCCTGAATGAGGGCTTCCACCACGCGGCGGCCCCTCTGGGTCACGGCCGGCACGAACTCGTCCCAATCCGCGCACCCGAGGTCCCGCAGCAGCCCCCCGAACCGCGCCCGGGCGAAGTACTCCTTTCCCGGCCCGAGCCGGATGCCGGTGTGCCGGTACACGAGCTCGGCGATGGCCCGGTACGCGCCCGGCCGGAGCGGTGGGATGGGCTGGGGTTCGGCCACGGGTCGTCCTCGGCAAACGGGTATCCGCCGGCTCTCCCCCGACCGGGGGACCGGCGTCTTCCCTATCGGCCGTTTCGGCCCGATCGTTGACCCCAAGTTGCCCCGAACGGCGGCGCTCGGGCATGATCTGGTGGGGCGTGGGGGGGCCCGCAGGGCCTAGCAGCGCGTGGGGGCTGACCGGCGAGCCCGGGTGCCGCTTGTAGGAGCGCCTCCCCAGGCGCGATCCGGGCCGAAGGCCCGCCGGAAAAATTGTCGCGGTTCGGAATCCGCTCCCACGGGCCGGGACAAGCGCCGACGCTGGAATCACCGAAGATTTTGGCTTCCCGGCATCCCAGCGTCCCAGCGTTCCAGCTTCCTAGCATCCCAGCGTCCCAGCTCTTCGGAGGAGGATTCGCGTGCGGGTGATCGTGGTGGGGGCCGGCGAGGTGGGGTTCCACACGGCCGACCGGCTGGCCCGGGAGGGCCACGAGGTCGTGGTGGTGGAGCAGAACCGGGCGGCCCTGCGGTCGGTGGAGGAGCGCCTGAACGTGCTCGCCCTCGAGGGCAACGGGGCCGAGGCCCGGGTGCTCGAGGAGGCCGGCATCGGGGAGTGCGGGCTCTTCATCGCCGTGACCGACGTGGACGAGGTGAACCTGGTGGCCTGCCTCCTGGCCAAGGAGTACGGGGTCCCGGTCAAGATCGCCCGGGTGCGGTCGGTGGCCTACACGGGGCGGGGCGCCGTGCTCAACGCCGAGAAACTCGGGATCGAACTCCTCATCAACCCCATGGAGGCCGTGGCCCAGGATCTTATCAACATCGCGAGCCACGCGGCCGCGGTGGAGGTGGCCGAGTTCGCCGACGGCCGGATCCTGTTCGTGGGGTACCCCATCACGGCCTCGAGCCCGGTGGCCGGCCTCACCCTGGCCGAGATCGGGGAGCTGCGCGCCATGTACCCCTTCGTCGTGGCGGCCATCACCCGCCACGGCCGCACCCTGATCCCCCGGGGCGACGACACGGTGGAGCCCGACGACCACGTGTTCCTGGTGATGCGCCGGGAGGATCTGGGCGCGGTGCGGTACATGTTCGGCCTGGAGAAACGTCAGACCCGCCGGATCTTCGTGTTTGGGGGCGGCGCCGTGGGCCAGCGGGTGGCCGAGCATTTCGATCGGGAGCGGGCCGAGGTGACCCTGGTGGAGCCCGACCGGGCCCGGTGCGAGGACCTCGCGGCCCGGGCCCGGCGGGCCACGATTCTCCAGGCCGACATCACCGAGGTGGACGTGCTCCTCTCGGAGGGCATCGGAAAGGCCGATGTGGTGGTGGCCACCACGCCCAACGAGGAAAAGAACATCCTCGCCTCGCTCCTGGCCAAGCGCCACGGGGCCCGCCGGGCCCTGTGCCTGGTGGACCAGCCCGCCTACGTGGGCCTGGTGCCGAGCCTGGGGATCGACGCCTGCATCAGCCCCCGGCTCTCCACGGCGAGCGCCATTTTGAAGTACGTGCGCCGCGGCGGGGTGTTGAGCGTGGCCACGGTGGAGGAAAACCAGGCCGAGGTGCTGGAACTCCGGATCCCCGAGGGGTTCCCCTGGGCCCACCGGCCGCTCCGGGAGGTGCCGTTTCCCCGGGGTGCCCTGGTGGGAGCGGTGGTGCGGGGCGACGAGGCCTTCATCCCCACCGGCGAGACCGCACTCCAGCCGGGCGACCGGATCGTGGTGTTCGCCCTGCCCGAGGCGGTGGTGGCGGTGGAAGACTTTTTCGGTGCCCAATGAACCTCTTCGCCCTCGCGCGCGTCCTGGGCGGGCTGGGCCTGGCCCTCTCCGCCATGCTGTTGGTGCCCCTGGCCCTCTCGCTCGCCGACGGCGACGGGGCCCAGGCCGGCTTCTTCGGGGCGATCGCCGCGGGACTGGGGGGCGGCGCCTCCCTTCTGGCCCTCGGCCGCCGGGGGTCCCCGGACCTCACCCACCGGGAGGGATTCGCCGTGGTCACCCTGGGGTGGTTCTTCTTCGGGGTCGTGGGGGCGCTCCCCTACCGGCTCACCGGGGCGCTTCCCACCCTGGTGGACGCGGTGTTCGAGTCCCTCTCGGGGTTCACGACCACCGGGGCCACGGTGCTCACCGACATCGAGGCCCTGCCCCGGAGCCTCCTCCTCTGGCGGGCCACCACCCACTGGCTGGGAGGCATGGGCATCATCGTTCTGGGGCTCGCCATCCTGCCCATGCTGGGGGTGGGCGGCATGCAGATGTTCCGGGCCGAGGTGCCCGGCCCCACGGCCGACCGGCTGCGGCCGCGCATCCAGGATACGGCCAAGCTCCTTTGGGGCGTGTACGTGCTGTTCACCGCGGCCGAGACCCTGCTCCTCATGCTGGGGGGCCTCGACTGGTTCGAGGCGGTTTGCCACGCCTTCGCCACCATGGCCACGGGCGGGTTCAGCACCCGAAACGCCAGCGTGGCCGGGTTCGGGAGCGCCTACGTGGACGCCGTGATCACGGTGTTCATGTTCCTCGCCGGGGTGAACTTCGCGCTCCACCACGCGGCCCTGACCGGGGGCTGGCGCCGGGTCCTGCGGAACGAGGAACTTCGGGCCTACGGCCTCCTCACCCTGGGGGCGGTGGGCATCCTGATGATCGCCAACGCCGCCGGCCCCTACCCCGACCTCCTTCAGAACCTCCGGTACAGCGCCTTTCAGGCCGTGTCGATCCTGACCACCACCGGGTTCGGCACGGCCGACTACGAGGCCTGGCCCGTGGTGGGGCAGGTGCTCCTCGTGCTCCTCATGTTCATCGGAGGCTGCGCCGGCAGCACGGGGGGCGGCATGAAGGTGAGCCGGGTGGTGCTCATCTTGAAACACGCCTGGGCCCAGCTCTGGGCGCTCATCCACCCCCGGGGGGTGCGGCTCGTCAAGATGGATGGCCGGCCGGTGCCGCCCGAGGTGCTCCAGGGCGTGCTCGGGTTCTTCGCCCTCTACCTCCTGGTCACGGGCGGCGGGGCGCTCGCCATGGCGGCCCTGGGGGTGGAGCCCGTAACCGCGGTGGCCTCGGTCATCGCCTGCGTGGGGAACATCGGCCCGGGCCTGGGCGACGTGGGCCCGGTGGACAACTACGCCCACCTTCCCCAGACCGGCAAGGCCGTGCTCACCTTCTGCATGCTGGCCGGCCGGCTCGAACTCTTCACCGTGTTCGTGCTCTTTTTCCCGGGGGCGTGGAGGAAGTAGGATGAACCCCTGCCTGGGCCGTAAGGGGGGTGACCGGCGGGACCCCGGCGGTGAGACCGGCTCCCGGGGCGACAGCCGGGTCGGTTTCCGTTGACGTCCCCGCTTGGGGGACTTGGCTCTGCCGCCCGGAGGCCTCGCGGGGCCGTTGTTTCTCCGCCAGCGAACCCATAGGAGATTCCTGCATGAACCCCTTTGACCTGTTCGTGGCCGTTTTGGCCGGGATCTTGCTCCTGGCGGGGATCTGGAAGGGGGCGGTGCGCCAGATCGCCGGGCTCGTGGGGGTGGTGGCCGGGGCCGGGGCGGCGTTGCGGTACCACGCGGTGGTGGCGGCGCACATCCCGTGGTTCGGGCCGGCCACCCGGGAACTCGTGGCGTTTGCCGGGATCCTGATCGGCTGCATCGCCGCGGCGTTCCTCGTGGGGGTGGGGATCTCCCGGCTCCTGGGGGCCGCGTGCCTGGGTTGGGTGGACCGCACCGTGGGCGCGGGCCTGGGGCTCCTCAAGGCCGCCATCGTGGCGGCCACCGTGGCTTACTTCCTGGGGGCGGTGCTTCCGCCGCGCGCCCCGCTGGTGCGTGAGTCGAAAACCATGCCCTACGCCCTCCGGGCGGCCGACGCCGTGCTCGACCTCCTGCCCCGGGCGTACCGAACCCCCGTCCGGGAGGGCCGGGACGCCCTCCGGGACCTGGCGCGGAATCTCTGATCGAGGGGAGGCGAGCATGACGAGCGAGGGGAACGCCGGCACGGCGCGAGTTCTGTTTCTGGGGCTCCTCCACACCGTGCGGCGGGAGCAGGGGCTCCCGAGCGAGGCGGACGTGGAGGTGCCGGCCGAGGGAGTGGCGGCGGCCGAACTTGCCCGGCGCCTGGGGCTCCCCCTCGACCGGATCGAGGCCGTGATCGTGAACCACCGCACCCACGACCTCTCCCACCCCGTGCGCCCCGGCGACCGGGTGGCGTTCGTCCCCCAGGGAACCCCGGGTCCCCACCGCTACACCCTGGGCATCTACGCGGCGGGGAAACGACGCGTGGAATAGGCTCGCCGCTCGGGGCGGATTCAACGGCCAGGTTCAGGGGGGCTTCCCAGCCTCCCAGCTTCCCAGCTTTCTAGCCTTCCCCCAGTCCGCCCAGGAGTTCTCGCACCTCGCCCTCGAGGGGCACGGCGCGGCCGGTCTTGGCCGACACCACCACGAAGGTCACGTCCGCGTCCGCCACCAGGGTGTCGGAGCCCGCGAGCCAGACCTCCTGCCGGATCACGCCAGAGCGGTTCCCCAGGCTCTTGAGCGACGAGCGCACCTCCAGCACCTCGCCCAGGAACGCCGGCCGGCGGTAGCTGATGTTGATGTTCACCACCGAGAACCCGTACCCACCCTTCATGAATCCGGCCAGGTCGCCCCGCTCCTCCACCCAGCTCCACCGGGCCTCCTCGAGGAACTCCAGGTACCGGGCGTTG
>NZ_BAAHFQ010000116.1:0-9322 GCF_054681715.1 Deferrisoma sp. | reverse complement strand
CGAACCGCTTCTTTGCCAGGCTGGGGCTACCCCAACTGGCGCCGTGACCTCAACCTTACGAACCGCCCGGTGCGGACCCGCATGCCGGGTGGTGTGGGAGGGGTCGGCGGAGCCGATGCTCCGCCGCCCCTATCCCGATTTCGGGCCTTCGGCCCGGGTCGCGCCTTGGAAGGCGCTCCCACACCGGGGCCCCTTGCCCCGCCCACCAGCGCGCGCCCCGGCGCTTGCGCGTGTCAATCGGTCGCAAGCAGGCCGCGCTCCGCGGCCTACGGAGCTCTCGAGTAACCGCGGCCCACGGTCGCCGGTCTCGCCCCCGCGTCCAGCGAGATCTTCGCATGCCTTCGGAGGATCGTCCCCATGGACAACCGGCGTCAGGCCTGGGTTCTGTTCGGGGTCCTGGCCGCCATGTACTGCTTCTCCCAGTTCTACCGCATGAGCACGGCGGTGATCGCCGTGGACCTCGATCGGGAGTTCGGGCTCGGCCCGGTGCGCCTCTCGGTCCTGGGGGGCGCCTTTTTCTACGCCTTCGCGTCGGTGCAGATCCCCCTGGGCCTCGCCCTAGACCGGTGGGGAGCCCGGCGGATCCTGATCGGCGCCACCGCCCTGGGGGCGGCCGGATGCATCCTGTTCGCCTTGAGCCCCGGCTGGTACGGGCTTCTCGCGGGTCGGGTGCTCATGGGCCTCGGCATGGCGCCAGTGCTCATGGGGAGCTTCAAACTGTTCGCGAGGTGGTTTCCCGCGGCCGCCTTCGGCCGGGTGTCCGGGCTCATGCTGGCCGTGGGCACCCTGGGGTCGCTCCTGGCCGCGACCCCGCTCGCCGAGTTGGTGGGGCGGGTGGGATGGAGGGCGTCGTTTTTGGGCTTCGGGGTGGCCACGTTGGCGATCACCGGGGCCCTGGCCGCGGTGGTCCGGGACCGGCCCGAGGGGGATCCCGGGGGCGGGCAGCGGGGTTCTTCCCTGGGTGGATTGTTTCGCCTGGCCCGGATGCCGGGGTTTTGGGCCATGGTGCCCCTGGCCCTCACCGGGTATGCGGCCGTGGCGAGCGTGCAGGGGCTGTGGGGCGGGCCCTTCTTCATGGAGAACCTGGGGTACTCCCGGGTGGAAACCGGGAACATCCTCTTTCAGTTGGGCCTCTTCACCGCCCTCGGGAGCGCCGCAGGAGGGCTCCTGTCGGACCGCTGGATCCCGAGCCGCAAGTGGGTGGTGGTGGGCGGGAACGCCGTGGGGCTCGTGTTTCTGCTGCCCCTCCTGGGCGTGGCCCGGCCCCCGACGCCGGCCGGCTGGTGCGTTGCGCTCGGGGCGTTCGCGTTCTTCTCGGCGTTCCGGTCGCTTCTGTACGCCCACGTGAAGGAGCTCGTGCCCGAAGGGTACGAGGGCACGGCCGTGACCGCGGTGAACTTCTTCGTGATGCTGGGCCCGGCGCTCCTCCAGCAGGCGATCGGCGGGGTGCTCGCGTGGCGGCCGGGCGCGTACGAGGCGGCCTTCGGGGTGCTGGTGGCGGGCCTCGGCCTCGGCACCTTGGCCTACCTGGGAGCCCCCGACACCCACCCTTCCCGCCAGGGCTCCGGGGGGCAGGGGGCGTAGGAACGCAGAGGGCCTCCCGGCCCCGGCCAGTTCCCTACCCACCAACTCTGTTTCCCGTGTCACCGAGAGAACCGTTTGTCGCGGCGCCCTTCCCGATGGGGGGCGGGAACCCCGGGTCCGCCGGCGGGTTGGCCCGGGCTGTGGCAAAAAGGGGTCAAGTTCCGACGCGCACCTGCCGATCCATCCCGCGAGGGCGGGCTGAACACGTAACCCCTTGGCCGGGAGGAGTCGGTTGATCCGAGTGCTGGTGGTGGACGACTCGGCCTTCATGCGGAAGGCCCTCCAGAAGATGCTCGAAGAGGATCCGGAGATCCGGGTGGTGGGAACCGCCCGGGACGGCCTCGAGGCGCTTGCCAAGGTGCGGGAACTGGACCCGGACCTGGTGACCCTCGACGTCGAGATGCCCCGCATGGACGGCCTGGAGACGCTCCAGCGGATCATGGCCGAGTCGCCGCGGCCGGTGGTCATGGTGTCGAGCCTCACCGAGGAGGGAGCCGAGGTGACGCTCCGGGCCCTGGACCTCGGGGCCGTCGATTATCTGCCCAAGAACATCGGCGCAAACGTGCTCGAGGTGGTGAAGATCCGGGAGGCGCTGCGGGCCAAGGTGAAGGCCGTGGCCCGCAAGAAGGCGCAGGTTCCAAGGCCGGTGCCGGCGCCTGGAGCCGAGCCCGCGACGGTTCCGAGCCTCGGCCCCGCACGGTTGGTGGCGATCGGGGCGTCCACCGGGGGGCCCCCGGCGCTCCAGAAGGTGTTTGCCGAGTTGCCCGAAGGGTTCGGGGCCCCGGTGGTGGTGGTCCAGCACATGCCCAAGGCGTTCACGGGGGCGTTCGCCAAGCGCCTCGACGCCGCCGGGGGGCTTTCGGTGAAGGAGGCGGAGTCGGGCGACCGGCTCGAACCCGGGCGGGGGTTCGTGGCCCCCGGGGGCCGCCATCTCGTGGTCCACCGGGACGGTCGGGGCCTGGTGCTCCAGGTCACCGAGCGGCCGGCCGACACCCTGCATCGCCCCAGCGTGGA
This sequence comes from Deferrisoma sp., assembly GCF_054681715.1. NCBI lineage: Bacteria > Pseudomonadati > Thermodesulfobacteriota > Deferrisomatia > Deferrisomatales > Deferrisomataceae > Deferrisoma > Deferrisoma sp. The sequence goes on along the minus strand of NZ_BAAHFQ010000116.1, from coordinate 6,724 downwards.
CGTGATGTTCCGGTCGGTGGCCCAGGTGCCGGTTCCCGACACCCTGGCCGTGGTGCTCACGGGCATGGGGTCCGACGGGGCCGAGGGGGCCCGGGAGATCCGGCGCCAAGGGGGCCGTGTCGTGGCCCAGAGCGCGGAGACCTGCGTGGTCTACGGGATGCCGCGGGCCGTGGTGGAGGCAGGGGCGGCCGATGCGGTGCTTCCCCTGGAACGGATCGGCCCCGCGATCCGGGAGGCGGCCTCATGAGCCTGGAACGGCTGGTGGAGGTGATCGAGAGGTCAGGGGAGATCCCCACGATCGGGGCGGTGGCGGCCGAGGTCATGCGCCTCACCCGGGACCCCGGGGCGGATTTCGGGAAACTCGCGGCCGTGGTGGAAAACGACCCGGCCCTGGCCGCCAAGGTCCTCCGGGTGGCCAACTCGCCGTACTACGGGCTGCGGGGCGAGGTGGCCTCGGTCGAGCGGGCGGTGGCCCTCCTGGGAATGACGCAGGTGCGGAACATCGTCCTCTCCCTCTCTTTGATCCGCGACTTTTCCGGCTCGTTCGGGGGCGAGGCGTTCCGCTGGGACCGGTTTTGGGAACATTCGGCCGGCGTGGCCCTCATCGCCGAGACCATGGCCCGGATGCTCCGGCTGCCCAGTGGAAGCGAGTACGCGGCCGGTCTTCTCCACGACGTGGGGAAGATCCTCCTGGGCCACCACTTCCCGGAGGAGTTCGCCCGCTGCCTCGATCTGGCCGCCCGACGGCAGGTGGCCCTCTACGAGGTCGAGCCCGAGGTGCTCGGCACCGACCACGCCCGTCTGGGCGGATGGTTGGCCGAGCGGTGGGGATTCCCCGAGGCCCTGCGGGCTGCGATCCGGGACCACCACGACCCGGGTCAGGCCGGCGAGCACCAGACCCTGGCGGCCCTGGTGCACCTGGCCGACCTCTTTGCCAAGGTGAAGCAGATCGGGTTCGGGGGCGACCGGGTGGCGGTTTGCTTCACCGACGATCCGGCCTGGGGGCTCCTCGAGGCGGCCCGCCCGGAACTCAGGGACCTCGACCTCGCCCGGTTCACCCTGGAGCTCGACCAGGAGGTCGAGATGGCCCGGGCGCTGGCCCGCTTGGGGGGTGAGTCGTGACCGGGGCGCCGGAGCTGGGGCGGCCGCGGCTCGAGCTGAGCCCGCGGGAGTTCACCCGCATCCGGGAGTTCTTGTACGAGCGAAGCGGCCTGTTTTTCGCCGAGAACAAGAAATACCTCCTCGAAAACCGGCTCTCGAGGCTCATCGAAGGAGCCGGGGTGGCCACGGTGGACGAGTACCTGGCCCTCCTGGCATCCCCGGCCCGGGGGCGCCAGGCGCTCATGGAACTCCTCGACGCCGTGACCACCCACGAGACCTCCTTCTTCCGACACCGGACCCAGCTCGAGGCCTTCCAGCGCCAGGTCCTGCCCCAGCTCCTCGAGGGCCTCAAGGCCCGCGGCCGGCGTAGCCTCCGCGTCTGGAGCGCGGCCTGTTCCTCGGGGGAGGAGCCCTACACGCTGGCCATGCTGATCCTCGAAGCCCTGGGCCCGAACCTGAGCGGTTGGGACGTGCGGATCTACGGCACCGACATCGCCCAGTCCATGATCCGCAAGGCCAAGGAGGCCGAGTACACCAAGTACTCGTTTCGCGGGACGCCGGCCTACTACGCCCAGAAGTACTTCGAGGTCCTGGGCCCTGACCGGTTCCGGGTCAAGGACGAGGTCCGCCGGCTCGTGGAGTTCGGCATCCTGAATTTCGCCGACGACCTGCGCATGGGCCGGATGCGGGGGTTCCAGACCATCTTCTGCCGAAACGCCCTGATCTACTTCGACAAGCCCGCGAAGCAGAAGTTTGTGGACCATTTCTATCGGGCGCTCGATCCGGGGGGCTACCTGTTCGTCGGCCACAGCGAGTCCCTCCATGGCGTGACCGAGGCCTTCAAGCTGATCCATTTCCCGGGCGCCATGGCCTACCGCAAGCCCGCGGAACCGTGAGGAGAGCCGTCCATGCCCACCGACCGCATCGCCCCCGACATGGCCGAGATCTTCCCGGACTATCTCGCCGACGCCCGGGAGTGCCTGGAGCGCACGGCCGAGATCCTCCTCGCCTTGGAGCGGGGGGAGGGGGACCCGGAAACCTACGCCGAGCTGTACCGCCAGATGCACATCATCAAAGGGGGGGCCGGGCTCATGGGGTTTGGAACGATCGAGGCCCTGACCCACGCGGCCGAGGAGGCCCTGGCGCCGGTGAAGCGGGGCGAGCGGCCCTTTGGCCCGGAGCTCGCGGCGGCCCTCCTCACGGCCCACGACACCGTCCGGAGTCTCCTCGACGAACTGGAAACCGACGGGGAGACCCGTACCGACCCCTCGGCGGCCGTCGCGGCCCTCAAGGCCGCGGCCGAGGGCCAGGCGGCGGCCCCGGGGTCGCAGGCGCCGGAGGATTCCCCGGACGAGGCCCCGGCGGCGCCGCCCCCGGCGGCGGACGACGACGTGGTCCGGGAGTTCTTTGTGGAGGCCTGGGAGCTCATGGAGGAGCTGGAGCAGGACCTCGTCTCCCTCGAGGAGGCCCCGGAGGACATGGACCTCCTGAACAAGATCTTCCGGGCGGCCCACACCCTCAAGGGCTCGAGCTCGTTTCTGGGGTTCGAGGCCATCAGCCGGGTGACCCACCGGGTGGAGGACGTGTTCAACAAGCTCCGCAAGGGCGAGATGACGGCTACCGGCGAGGTGATGGACGTGGTCCTGGAGGCCGTGGATCGGGTCCGCCGGCTGCTCGAGGCGGCCCAGGCGGGCGAGGCCGGGCCTGCCGTGGACGACGTGCTCCGGGCGTTGGACGAGGCCCTGGAATCGGGTCGGCCCAAGCGGTTGGGGGAGATCCTGGTGGAGGAGGAGGGGGTTCCCGCGGAGGCGGTGGAGGAGGCCCTCCGGAGCCAGGAGCCCGGAAAGCCCCTGGGGCAGGTGTTGGTGGAGCGGAACGTCGTGCCCCCCGAGGTGGTGGAGCGGGGGCTCGCCCGGCAAAAGGAAACCCGGCAGACCGCGCCGGAGCAGACCATCCGCGTCGACGTGGAGCGGCTGGACGCCCTCATGAACCTCGTGGGGGAGCTCGTGCTCGCCAAGAACCGGCTCACCCGGTTGCGGGCCGAGGCCGAGGAGCGGTGGGCCGGCGACGACCTGGTGGAGGCTCTGACCGAGACCTCGGCCCAGATGGACCTCGTGGCGTCGGACCTCCAACTCGCGGTGATGAAAACGCGGCTGGTGCCCATCGGCAAGGTGTTCCGGAAGTTCCCCCGGATGGTGCGCGACCTCTCCCGGAGCCTGGGCAAGGAACTCCGGCTCGAGGTGGAGGGAGAGGGCACGGAACTCGACAAATCCGTGGTGGAGGTGATTGGGGACCCCCTGGTCCACCTGATCCGCAACGCCGCGGACCACGGAGTGGAAGGGCCGGACGAACGGGCCGCGGCCGGGAAGCCCCGGGAGGGGGTGATCCGGCTTGCGGCCCGGCACGAGGGGAACCACATCGTGGTGGAGGTGGCCGACGACGGCCGGGGCATGGACCCGGAGCGCCTCAAGCAGAAGGCCGTGGAAAAGGGGATCCTGAGCCCCCAGGACGCGGCCGGGTTGGCCCCCAAGGACGCGTTCAACCTGATCTTCGCCCCCGGGTTCTCGACCGCGGAGAAGGTGTCGAATGTGAGCGGCCGCGGGGTCGGCATGGACGTGGTGCGCACGAACATCCAGAAGCTCAACGGCATGATCGACATCGACTCCGAGTTGGGCCGGGGAACCCGAGTCGAGGTCCGGATCCCCCTCACCCTGGCCATCATCCAGGCGCTCCTGGTGCGGGTAGGCCCGGAGGTGTACGCGATCCCTCTGGTGAGCGTGGTGGAGACGGTGAGGGTGGAGCCGGGGCAGGTGAAGAGCCTCGACGGCGTGCCGGTGCTTCGACTCCGGGACCAGGTGGTGCCACTCGTGTACCTAGAAAGGCTTTTGGATGTGGCCGGCCCCCGGGACGCGGCGCGGCGGTACGTGGTGGTCCTCGGGCTCGCGGAGAAACGGGTCGGGGTCGTGGTGGACGGGCTCCTGGGGGAGGAGGAGGTGGTGATCAAGAGTTTGGGCGGGTATCTCACGGACACGCCCGGGGTCGCCGGGGCCACCATCCGTGGGGACGGCCGGGTCACCCTGATCCTCGACGTGACCCAGGTGCTGGATCTGGCCTCGAGGCCCGAGCGGGGACGGGCGGCGGCCTAGCCGCCGCGGTGCGGTGGGGACAGGGAGGTCCCGATGGGCGACGGGAGGCAGGGGTGGCGGATCGACGGAACGAGCCCGGCGGCGGAGGAACTGCGGCGGGCCTTGGACCGGGTGGCCTCGACCCGGGTCCCGGTGCTCCTGTACGGAGAGACCGGGACCGGAAAGCGCCACGCGGCCCGCGTCCTCCACGGGCTCGCCGGGGACGGCGAGCTCCGGTGGGCCAGCGGTCGGGACGAGGAGGGGATCCGGCGGGCCGTGGCCCAAGGGGGGCGGGGCACGCTGGTGGTGACCGGGTTGGACGAGGCCCCGGCGCGGGTTCAGGGCCTTTTACTCGGATGGCTCGAAGCCGCGGACGACGAGGGCCCTTGGCGGTGGGTGTTTACGGCGCGCAGCGACCTGGAGGACCGGGTGAACGCGGGCCGGTTCCGGCGGGACCTGTACTATCTGGTGGCCGGGTTCCCGCTCCGGGTGCCTCCCCTTCGGGAGCGTCTCGAGGATCTGCCGGCCCTGATCGAGGGTCTTGTCCGCCGCCGCTGGCCTGAGGCCGAGGTGCCCGAACCCCACCCCGCGTTTCTGCGGGAGGCGATAGACTACGACTGGCCCGGGAACGTGCGGGAGCTCGAGGCCCTGGTCGTGGCCTCGTTTCCCCCGTCGCCCGACTGCCCCTGGCCGCCGGCGCCGGCGACGCGGGCGAGGGCCGACCGGCCCGAGATCCTGCCCTTCGCCGAGGCGAAGCGGCGGTTTGAGCGGGACTATGTGGCGCGGCTGCTTCTGGCCACCGAGGGGAACGTGGCCCGGGCGGCTCGGCTGGCCGGAAAGGCCCGGAAGGACTTCTACATCCTGATGGAGCGGACGGGACTTCGGCCCGACCGGTTTCGTCCCCGGAGATGGGCCAGGTGAGCCGGGTCTGGGACGATCCGCGGTTCGGCCCCCTGGCGAAGGAACTCTACCGCCGGTGCGGGCTCGTGTTCGAGGGGGGGCAGGCCCATCTGTTTCGCAAGCGGGTCGAGCGCCGTGCCCTGGAGGCGGGGTATCCCGACGTGGACGCGTACCTCGGGCGGCTCGCCGCCGGCGCCGAGCCGGCCGAGTGGGAGGCCCTGATCGACCTCCTCACGGTGAACGAGACCTTTTTCTTCCGGGAGCCGGAGCATTTCCAGGTGCTCCTGGAGGAGTTCTGGCCCCGCTGGCGGGTCGAGGGGCCGGTGCGGGTGTGGAGCGCGGCCTGCTCCACCGGGTGCGAGCCCTTTACCCTGGCGATCCTCCTGGCCGAGCGGGGGTGGGCCCGGGGCGTCGAGATCCTGGCGAGCGACGTGAGCCGAAGGGTCCTGGCCGAGGCCCGGGAGGGGCTCTACTCGGAGTTTGCGCTCCGCAACACGCCCCCGTACTACCGGGAGCGCTACTTTCGGCGGGAGGGGGAACGGTTCCGCCTGGCCCCGGAGATCCGGGCCCTGGTCCAGTTCCGGCAGATCAACTTGGCGGGCCCGGATCCCTGGGCCCCGCCGGGACGGTTCCACGCCGTGTTCTGCCGAAACGCGCTCATCTATTTCGATCACGAGGCCAAGCGCCGGGTGGTGCGGCGCCTGGTCTCGGCGCTGGTGCCGGAAGGCGTTTTGATCGTGGGCCGCTCGGAAACCCTTTTGAACGTTCCGGGGGCCCCCACCCCGGTGCGCCGGGGCGGTACGGTCGTGTACCAGCTGACCGATGCCCCGGGCCCGCCCGAAACCCTCTTTCCGTGGAGGAGCCATGGCTGAGATCGAGAAAGCAGCGGAGGACGAGATCCTGCAGCTCGTCACGTTTCACGCCGGGGAGGAGGAGTTCGGTGTGAACATCCTGGAGGTCCGGGAGATCAACCGGATGATGGAGATCACCCGGGTCCCCCACGCCCCGAGCTTCGTGGAGGGGGTGGTGAACCTCCGGGGCCAGGTGATCCCCGTGGTCGATCTGCGAAAGCGGTTCGGCCTCCCGCCCCGGGAAAGGGACCGGAGCACCCGGATCGTGGTGGTGGAGTTGGGGGAAAAGGTCGTGGGGTTCATCGTCGATTCCGTGAGCGAGGTGCTCCGGGTCCCAGAGCGGCTCGTGGAGCCACCGCCCCCCATCGTGGGTGGCGTGGACCGCCAGTACATCCAGGGGGTGGTGAAGCTCGAAGACCGGCTCCTGATCCTCCTGGATCTGCGCAAGCTCCTGGGAGCCGGCGAGGAGAAGGAGCTCCGGGAGTTCGAGCCATGAGGGCCGAGATCCTAAACCCGTTCCTGGCCGCCACGGTGGACGTGCTGAAGACCATGGCCGGCATCGAGGCCCAGCGGGGGCAGCCCCGCCTGAAGGGGGCCGAAGAGGGGTCGTTCGACATCTCGGGGCTGGTGGGCCTAAGCGGGCAGCTTCAGGGGTACGTGGCCCTGAGCTTCCGGGAGTCGGCGGCGCTCTATGTGGTGTCGCGGTTCCTCGGGGAGCCCGTGGCGGGGGGGGGGGGGGGGGGGCGG
>NZ_BAAHFQ010000115.1:0-9341 GCF_054681715.1 Deferrisoma sp. | reverse complement strand
CTCGAACCCCCTTTCGACCCAGGACGACGTGGCCGCGGCCCTGACGCTGGAGTTCGGGATCCCGACCTACGCGATCCGGGGCGAGGACCGCGACACCTACTACGCCCACATCCGGGCGGCCGTGGAGCACCGGCCCGACGTCACGATGGACGACGGGGCCGACCTGGTGAGCGTGATCCACTCGGACTACCCGGAGCTCCACGACCAGGTGGTGGCGAGCATGGAGGAGACCACCACGGGGGTGATCCGGCTTCGGGCCATGGAGAAGGACGGGGCGCTCAGGTTCCCGGTGGTGGCGGTCAACGACGCCGACTGCAAGCACCTGTTCGACAACCGCTACGGCACGGGCCAGTCCACCATCGACGGGATCCTGCGGGCCACGAACATCCTTTTGGCCGGGAAGACCTTCGTGGTGGCCGGGTACGGGTGGTGCGGCCGGGGCGTGGCCACGCGGGCCCGGGGCATGGGCGCCCGGGTGGTGGTGACCGAGGTGGAGCCCCTGCGGGCCCTCGAGGCCGTGATGGACGGGTTCGAGGTAATGCCGATGGCCGAGGCGGCGCGGATCGGGGACGTGTTCTGCACCCTGACGGGCGACATCCACGTGCTGCGGCGCGAGCACTTCGAGGTGATGAAGAACGGGGCCATCGTGGCCAACTCGGGCCACTTCAACGTGGAGATCGACATCCCGGCCCTGGAGGGGCTGGCCGAGCGGGTGGAGAAGGACGTGCGGCCCAACGTGGACGCCTACGTGCTCGCCGACGGCCGGGAGATCTACCTCCTGGGCGAGGGCCGGCTGATCAACCTGGCGGCGGCCGAGGGGCACCCGGCGAGCGTGATGGACATGAGCTTCGCGGTGCAGGCGCTCACGACGGAGTGGGCCATAAAGAACGCGGGCACGCTCGAGCCCCGGGTATACACGGTGCCCCGGGAGATCGACGAGTGGGTGGCGAAGCTCAAGCTCGAGACCATGGGCGTGGCCATCGACACCCTGACCGAGGAGCAGCAGAAGTACCTGAGTTCCTGGGAAATGGGCACGTAAAGAGCGGCCCTTTCGCTTCCCAGCCTTCTAGCCTTCAAGCCTTCTAGCTTCGAAAAGGGAGGAACCGCCTTGTCTCAGGTGATCCAGTTCGATCCGCCGGCATCGGGGAGCCCCATCGAGAAGGGGCCCGACGGCCGGCTCAAGGTGCCCAACGACCCCATCATCCCGTTCATCGAGGGCGACGGTACCGGCCCCGACATCTGGCGGGCGGCGCGCCGGGTGTTCGACCGGGCCGTGGAGCTCGCCTACGGCGGGGAGCGCAAGGTGTGCTGGTACGAGGTGTTCGCCGGGGAGAAGGCCTTCGACCGGTTCGGCGAATGGCTCCCGGCGGCCACCCTCGAGGCGATCAAGCGCTACCGGGTGGCGATCAAGGGACCGCTGACGACCCCGGTAGGGGGCGGCATCCGAAGCCTCAACGTGACCCTGCGCCAGGAGCTCGACCTCTATGCCTGCGTGCGGCCGGTGCGCTACATCCGGGGCGTGCCCTCGCCCATGCGCGAGCCCGAGAAGGTCGATGTGGTCATTTTTCGGGAGAACACCGAGGACGTGTACGCGGGCATCGAGGCCCCGGCCGGGAGCCCCGAGGCCCGGGAGCTCATCGAGTTCCTGATGATCAAATGGAACCGGCGCATTCCCGACGACGCCGGGGTCGGCATCAAGCCGATCAGCCGCGAGCGGACCCGTCGGCTCGTGCGCATGGCCATCCGCTACGCCCTCGAGAACAACCGGGACTCCGTGACCCTGGTCCACAAGGGCAACATCATGAAGTTCACCGAGGGGGCGTTCAAGGAGTGGGGGTACGAGCTCGCCCAGGAGGAGTTCGGCGACGTCACCATCACCGAGGAGGAGCTCTGGGAGAAGTACGAGGGCGTCCACCCCACGGGCAAGATCGTGATCAAGGACCGGATCGCCGACGCCATGTTCCAGCAGCTCCTCCTGCGGCCCGAGGAGTACGGGGTGCTCGCCATGCCCAACCTGAACGGCGACTACATGTCCGACGCGGCCGCGGCCCAGGTGGGCGGGCTCGGCATGGCGCCGGGCGCGAACATCGGCGACGAGTACGCGGTATTCGAGGCCACCCACGGCACGGCCCCCAAGTACGCCGGCCAGGACAAGGTGAATCCGAGCTCCGTGATCCTTTCGGGCGCCATGATGTTCGACCACCTGGGCTGGCACCGGGTGGGCCAGCTCATCCACGAGGGCATCGCCCGGGCCGTGGCCCACAAGCAGGTGACCTACGACCTGGAGCGCCAGATGGAGGGGGCCACCTGCCTCAAGTGCTCCGAGTTCGCCGAGGCGATCTGCTCCTTCATGGAACAGGAGGCGTGAGGGCGCCGCTGGGCGGCGGGCGGGACGTTGGGACGGTAGGATGCTAGGACGTTCCGTCCGCATGTCCGCACATCCTAGCGTCCGAACGGATGGCCGTCCGCACGTTCGCACGTCCTAGCGTCCGAACGGATGGCCGTCCACGCGTCCCAGCGTCCCAACGCCCTACGGCACTCCCAACGCGCAGGGGCCCACGGCGCACTTGCCGCAGGCGTCGGCGCCGGTGCGGGCCTCCACCTCCTGGAGCCGGGCGTAGCAGGCCCACCTGTCCAGGTTGGGCTCGCCGGGCCCGGCTTCGCGCAGGGCGCCGCGGGGGCAGGCCCGCACGCACGCTCCGCACGAGCCGTCCCGGAACCAGGGGCAGTGCTCCCCCTCGGGTCTCGGGGTGGGGGAGATCGCGGCGTCGAGGGCGAGGCTCCCGAACCGGCCGGCGCACCCCGCCGGTGTGATCAGCATCCGGTGGAGCCCCCAGGTGCCGAGGCCGGCCACATAGGCGGCCGATTTGTGGGACCACCGGCTCACCAGGGTCTCGGGGTCCCAGTTGTGGGTGGCCGCCTGGGCCGCGGCCCGAACCCCCCGGGTCCGCAGGGTGTCGATCAGTTCCTCCACGGTGCGGTTGATGAGCGCGTTCGTCTCCCGGTAGGCCGTGGTCCAGGCCTCGGCCACCTCCTCCCCCCGGCGGTTCGCCCGGACCACCTCCTCCCCAAACGGCACGAAAAACGCCACCACGGTCCGCGCTCCCGGCAGGAGCTCCCGGGGCAGGAGGTGGGTGGGCTCCACCGCCCGGCGGATCTCCCCCCACAGCGGGTCGTCGGCCGCCGCGAACCCCACCACGGGCGCCCGGTAGGGCGTCTTTCCCCCGGCCCGGGCGACCCGGTCCGCGACAAAGCGGGTGAGGAACGCGGCCAGTTCGTTTTCCATGCGGGTTCTCCCCTCGTGAACCGGGCCCGATGAACCGTTGGGACGATCAATTGCCGGGAATCGGGAGACCGCCGTTCGTCGAGTGAACCCCCGTTGGTCGCAGGTCGTTTGTCGTTGGTCGCCGGGCTGCAACGACCCGCGACTTACGTCCGTCCGCACGTCCGCCCGTCCTAACGTCCGCACGGTTTCTCGTCCGCACGGGCGCCCCGCCCCGCTTTGCCCGGTTGCGCCGGGGGTTGATACCATGCGGCCGGCGAAGCCGGCAACCGGCGAGGAGGCCCCATGCCCAAAGCGAGATTTCGGAACCCGCGGGAGCGCGAGGCGTTTCTGCGGTCGGTCGTGAACTACCGGGACATCCTGGAGGCGTTCGACGAGGGCGTGATCCTGACGGACCGGGAGGGGTACATCGTGTTCTACAACGCCGCCCAGTCCCGCATCGACCAGACCGAGCCCGAGGAGGCGTTGGGGCTCAAGGCCACGGAACTCTACGACCTCACCGACGAAACCAGCCTCATCATGCGCTGCCTCCTGTCGGGCCGGCCGGTCGTGAACGAGCACCTCGTCTACCGCACCCGGTACGGCCGCATCGCCAACACGATCTGCTCCGTGTTCCCCCTGTTCGGGGAGGGCGGCGAGCTCGTGGGTTCGGCCTGCTTCGTGCGCGACTACCACCTGGTGGAGCAGACCGTGACTTCGATCTGCAGCCACACCCTCCCGGACGGGGTCGACGCACAGCGGGAGCAGAAGCGCTTCACCTTCGACGATCTGATCGGGGACCACCCGGCGTTCCGAAGGGTGGTCCAGACCGCGAAGACGGCGGCCCTGACCCCTTCGGCCGTGATGCTCCACGGCGAAACGGGCACGGGGAAGGAACTCTTCGCCCAGGCGATCCACGCCTTCGGGCCATGGAAGGACGCCCCGTACGTGGCCATCAACTGCGCGGCCATTCCGGAGAACCTCCTGGAGGGGCTCCTGTTCGGCACGGTGCGGGGCGCGTTCACCGGGGCCGTGGATCGGCCGGGCCTCTTCGAGAAAGCCAACGGGGGCGTGCTCTTTCTGGACGAGGTGAACTCCATGCCCCTGGGGCTCCAGGCGAAGCTCCTGCGGGCGCTTCAGGAAAAGCGGGTTCGCCGGGTGGGTTCGCTGGAGGAGCGGCCCATCGCCGTGAAGCTCCTGAGTTCCGTGAACGAGGACCCCCACCAAGCGGTGGAGGCCGGCCGGATGCGGGTGGACCTCTTCTACCGCCTGGGGGTGGTGTTCCTGCGGATCCCGCCGCTGCGGGAGCGGCGTAGCGACATCCCGGTGCTGGTGCGGTTTTTCGTGGACCGGTTCAACCGGGAGATGGGCCGCCACGTGGAGGGAGTGGCCGACGAGGTCATGGACCTGTTCCTCGACTACCCCTGGCCGGGCAACGTGCGGGAACTCGAGCACGTGATCGAGGGGGCCATGAACGTGGTGGCCGAGCGCGACCGGCTCGAACTCGGGGACCTGCCGCCCTACCTCGTGCGGCGCCGGCCGGCCGCGGCCCCTTCGGAGGCGCCGGAGCCGGGGCCCCTCCCGGCCGATCTCAAGGAGGCCCAGAAGGCGGCCGAACGCCGGGCGATTCGCGAGGCCCTGGAGGCCGAGGGCGGGAACATCACCCGGGCGGCGGCCCGGCTCGGGATCTCGCGCCAACTGCTCGGGTACAAGATGCGGCGCCACGGGCTGCGGCGCGAGGAGTTCCGCCGGCCCGCCCGGGGCCGGGCGGGCCGGTAGGACGGCCGGGCTCAGCCGTGGGCCCCGACCCCGCAGGCCGGACCGGAGGCGGGTGAGGCATCGCCGACAAACGGGGCCCGGCGCGAGGGGCACGAGGCCCGGGCGCAATGCCGGCACGACACGAGGAGGGCCCGGGAGGGGAAGAAGATCCCCGAAACGGACTTCTTCGGCACCATGAGGAGGCTCTCCGTAAGCCCCACCCCGATCTTTCGCGCGCCGTCGCCCAGGAGGCCGAACACCGCCCGCTGCCCCTCGATGGGCCAGTCGGGCAGGCCCCCGGGATGGAGGCTCGAGAGTCGGGGCAGCCCGAAGGCCTCTCGAACACGGCGTTTCCACCGGACCTGGGCCTTGGCCAGGAACAGGTTTCCCACCTCGTGGAGCCCGTACTGGTCCAGGGGGGAGGCGGCGGCCGAGGCGGCCTCCTCCACCGCCGGGCCCAGCGTCACGGCGTAGGCGACGATCCGGTCCCCCACCAGATGCCCGGCGAGAAGGGCGCTTTCGATCCGCACCCCGCCCACCGAAACGCCCCGGTCGTCGCGCTCCGATACCCGGGCTTCCACCGCCACGCCCCGCGGATCGGCGAGGGCGGCCACCGTCTCGATGAACGAGGCGGCCCGCTCGAGGCCGCGGGGCACCCGCTCCATCCGCAGGCGCCGCAGGGCCTGCCGGGGCGTGACCCGCACGGCGATCGGTTCCGAGAGCGTTCGGTTCATCGGGAACTCCATGAGGCTTCCGCTGGGAGGCTCAACTGCCGTGAATCGTGAAGTCGTGAATCGGGAATCGTTTGGCAGTTCGGCGCCCCAGGGACCTGTAGCCGTACCGCCCCTGCCGCTTTCTTCCCTCCGAAATCTGACCTCCGGCCCGGGCGTTACCCTTTCTGCGTCGCAGGGCCCCCGTGGGGGCCGGAACGGCTTCCCCCCCAAAAAAAAGGGGCCCCGGGGCGGGACCGACCCCGCCCCGGGAGGAGGGAAACACGGGATCTCAGAGGTTTTCGAACCGCTTGGCCCGGTAGGCCTTGAGGTATTTCATGCAGTAGTTGTCCCGGCCGGCCAGGGCCTCGGCCGCGATGATCTGGGCCATCATGCGCCGGTCGAGGGGGTTGATGATCGCCCCGTCCAGGCCCTTGGCGATGGCCATCACCATGAAGGTCTGATTGAGGAGTTTTCGCTCCGGCAGGCCGTAGCTGATATTGGAAAGCCCGCACATGGTGTGGATGCCCGGGAACCGGGCCATGATCTGCTCCACGGCGTTGAGGAACTCCACGCCGAAATCGCTGCGGGTGGAGAGCGGCTGGACGAGGGGGTCCACGTAGATGTTCCCCACCGGCACCCCGGCCTGCACGAGACCGTTTACGAGCTTGTCGGCGATGGCCAGGCGCTGGTCGGTCGTCTCGGGCATGCCCTCGTCGCTCATGCACAGGGCCACCACCCGGAGGTCGGTGCCGGCCACCACCGGGAGCAGGGCGTCATAGCGCTCCTTCTCCAGGCTGATCGAGTTGATCATGGCGGGCGCCGGGCCCTTGTGGACGGCCAGCGCCGCCTCGATGGCCTTGGGGTCGGGGCTGTCGATGCAGCACGGCGCGTCCACGGCCGACTGCACGGTCTCCACGAGCCAGCGGAGGTAGTCGGCCTCCTGGCCCACGAAGATGCCGGCGTTCACGTCGATGTAGTCGGCGCCGGCCTCCCGCTGGTCCCGGGCCACCTGGGCGATGGCCTCGGCGTCCCGGGCCTCGATGGCCGGTGCAATGGCCTTGCGGCTCGCGTTGATGAGTTCTCCGACGATGATCATTGGGCTCACTCCCTTCGGTCGTTCGCGTTGGGACGTGCGGACGTTGGGACGGTAGGACGCTGGGACGACCCGTCCGCACGTCCGCGCGCCCCAGCGTCTTCCCGGTCCGCCGTTACGCCGCCATCAGCCGCCGGGCCAGCTCCACGGCGCCGGGGGCGTCTTCGCTGTACCCGTCGGCCCCGATCTTCTGGGCGAACGCCTCGGTCACCGGGGCCCCGCCCACCATGGTCTTGAGGGGCAGGCCCCGCTCCCGGATGGCCTTCACCGTGGCCTCCATGGACGGCATGGTGGTGGTGAGGAGGGCCGACATGCACACGATCTGGGCGTTGTTCTGCTGGGCGGCCTCGATGAACTTCTCGGTGTCCACGTCCACCCCCAGGTCGATCACCTGGAACCCGGCGCCCTCCAGCATCATCGCGACGAGGTTCTTGCCGATGTCGTGGAGATCGCCCTTCACGGTGCCGATGACCAGGGTGCCCTTGGGCTGGGCCTGGGCTCCGGTGAGAAGGGGCCGGAGCACCTCCAGACCGGCCTTCATGGCCTGGGCGGCCATGAGCATCTCGGGCACGAACAGCTCCCCCTCGCTGAACTTCTGGCCCACCTCGTCCATGGCGGCGATGAGGCCCTGATTCAGGATCTGCTGCACGTCGGTGCCGGCATCGAGTTCGGCCCGGACGAGTTCGGGCACGCGCTCTTCGTCGAACTCCAGGACGGCGTTGAAGATGTCTTGGATGGCCATGTCTTCTTCTCCTTGGTTCAGGGGTTCGGCGGGGCGTTGCGGAGTTCGCCCGCCATGTCACGCACGGTGGAAACGATCAGGAGCACCATCACGACCAGGAACGGGAGGGACCCGACGATCGAGGCGGTCTGGAGTCCCTTGAGGCCGCCGGCGTAAACCAGGGCGGCCGCCACGAGCCCGAGGGCGGCCCCCCAGAACACGATGAGCCGCCGGCTGGCCCGCTCGGCTCCCCCGGTGGAGAACGTGCTCACCACGTAGGTGGCCGAGTCGGCCGAGGTGATGAAAAACGAGGCGATCAGAAGGTTCGCCAGGGCCGCCAGGAGCCCGTAGTGGGGCAGATGGTGGAGCGTTCCGAAGAGGGCGCTCTCCACGGCCTTCTGGACCATCTCGGCGATCTGGCCACCCTGGTGGAGGTCGATGTGCACCGCGGTGCCCCCCAGGGCCGCGGCAAAGGCGAACGAGAAGAGCGCGGGGGCCACCATGACCCCGAGCACGAACTCCCGCACGGTGCGGCCCCGGGAGATCCGGGCGATGAACGCCCCCACGAACGGGGCCCAGGCGACCCACCAGGCCCAGTAGAACACGGTCCAGGCCCGGGTCCACCCGGGGTTGTCGAAGAGCACCGTGCTCGTGGACAGGGGCACGAGGTCCCGCAGGTAGTCCCCGAGGGCCCGGCCGAAGGTGGTGGCGATGGCCCGGGTGGGGCCGTAGGCGAGGAAAAACCCGAGCAGGAGGAGCATCAGGATCACGTTGAGGTTCGACAGGATCTTGATGCCCCGTTCCACCCCGCTCACCGCCGAGGCGATGAAGAGAAGCGTGATGACCCCGATCACCGCCAGCGTGGTGCCGACCCCGTCGGGGAGCCCCGCGCTCAGGTGGAGCCCGCTCGTGATCTGCAGGGCCCCGAGCCCCAGGGAGGTCACCACCCCCATCACGGTGGCCCAGATGGCGAGCACGTCCACCACGGCCCCCAGCCATCCCTCGGCCATCCGGCGGCCGATCAGGGGCACCAGGCACCGGGACACGAGGGCCGGCTCCCCCTTGCGGAAGTGGAAGTAGGCGATGGCCAGGCCCACCACCACGTACGTGCCCCAGGCGTGCACCCCCCAGTGGAAGAAGAAGATCTCGAAGGCGAGCCGGGCCGCCTCGGGGGTGCCGGCCGCGCCCGTGGGGGGCGAGGTGAAGTGGTACATGGGCTCGGCGATCGACCAGAACACGAGGCCGATCCCCATGCCGGCCGAAAACAGCATGGCGAACCAGCTCGTGCGGCTGAACTCCGGGGCCTCGCCGTCCCGGCCCAGCCGGACCCGTCCGAGGGGCGAGGCCGCCAGGGCGAGCCCGGCCGCCACGAACAGGCTCACCAGGGCCAGGTAGACCCCCCCGAGGTTCGTGGTCACCGCCGAGAGCACGGCCGAGGCCGCCTGCCCCGTGGCCTCGGGGGCCAACGCCCCGGCCACCAGGAACGGCAGCACCAGGAGGGCCGAGCCCCAGAACACCCGGCGGTCGAGGTTGGCATCGAGCCAGCGCATGGCAGGCCCCTACCCGCCGCGCTTGCGGGTCTGCACGTAGGCGGCCAGGTCCCGTTCCACGTCGGGATCGATCTCGGGCTTCTGGTACCGGGCGAGCCGGTCCTCCACGGCCTGGGCGGCCCGCTGGCGGGCGTCGAGGCCCCCGGCCTGCTTCCAGCCCTCGTAGTTGGCGCGGTTCGCGAGCTTGGGCAGGAAGAACTCGGTGCGGCACAGCTTGAACGTCTTGGGCTGGGTCAGGTACTGG
>NZ_BAAHFQ010000114.1:0-9481 GCF_054681715.1 Deferrisoma sp. | reverse complement strand
GACGTTGCCCCCGGGCGACGAAAGGGATAGGGTCATCACCACCGAGACCCCTCGGAGCAGGCCGGTTCGCGTGGCTCCATTACGGCGATCATGACCCGGCTCCATTAGGGCGATCATGGCACCCCCCAACTGGCTCCATTATGGCGATCATGGGTGGCTCGATTAGGGCGATCCGTGACAGCGGGATTTGGTTTGAGGAGGTGGCGGAAGGGGCAGGCGGGGATGATGGGGCATCGGGACGCTGACTCGCCTCGTCAGCGTCTTCCCACGACGCGGGGGCCGCAGGGCCCCACGGTGTCCAACACGGACACCGGGACGGTCCCGTGTCAGGAGTCAGTGGACAGACGACAGAGGACAGGGGGTTCTCTGACCTCTGACTTCTAAATTCTGGCCCCTGATACGGCAGCCGCTCCCACGGGTTGGCCCACGCGATGACGCCGGAATCCCGAATGTTGTTAGCCGCCTAGCTGCCGAGCAGCCCAGCCGCCTAGCCGAAGTTACTTGGAGGGTGGGCGGGTCGCGGCGTGGTTCTTCGGCTTTGGTTCCGAGGGGGTCAGAGCCACAGGGCCGCGGCCGCGGCGTAGAGCACGGCCGGCATCAGGTTCCCCGTGCGGATCTTCGCGGCGCCTAGGAGGTTGAGGCCGATTCCGGCGATCAGGAGCCCGCCGGTGGCCGTGACGGCCGAGAGCACCTCGGGCCGCTGGAGGGCCTCGAGGTGGCCGGCCAGGAGGGTGATGGCGCCCTGGGTGAGGAGGACCGACAGGGCCGAGAAGGCTACCCCCACCCCCAGGGACGACGCCATCACCACCGAGGCCGCGCCGTCGAGCATGGCCTTCACGTAGAGGGTGCTCGGGTCCCCCACGGTGCCGTCCTGGATCGAGCCCACGATCATCATGGCCCCGGTGCAAAAGAGGATCGAGGCCGACGCGAACCCCTCCACGAAGGTGGCGGACCCGGCCCGCAGCCGGCGCTGGAGCGCGCCGCCGAACCGCTCCAGGGCCCGCTCGATCCGAAGCGCCTCGCCGGTGAGGGCCCCGGCGATCACGCACCCCACGCTCAATAGGGGCTTCTCCCCCGAAAGGGCCATCTGAAGCCCCAGCAGGAGCACCGAAAGCCCCAGGGCCTGCATCAAAATCCCCTGAAACCGCTCGGAGACCCGCCGGCCCGCGATCGCGCCGGCCGCCCCGCCGGCCGCCACGGCCAGGGTGTTTACCACGGTTCCGGTCATCGTGTTCCCTCCCGCTGGAGTTCTCTCTCGTTCCCGAAGCGGCGGATGATGGCGGGTTTTTGTGCCGACGTCCAGGAGGCCCGGCCCTATTCCCCGTTGACAACCGGAAAATAGGGGCGTAATGTGCATATGCACAAAAACCCCAACCCGGAGGATCACGATGAAGATCTGCTTTCCCGTGGAACGACCCGATGGACTCGGCAGCACGGTGTACGGCCATTTCGGTTCGGCCCCCGCCTTCGTGGTGGTCGACACCGATACGGCCGAGGTCTCGGCGGTGGTGAACCGGGATCTCCAGCACGAGCACGGCCGGTGCAGCCCCCTCAAAGCACTGGACGGCCACGCGGTGGACGCCGTGGTGGTGGGCGGCATCGGCAAGGGGGCCCTTGCGGGGCTCTCCCGCGCCGGGATCCGGGTGTTCGCCGCCTTCCCCGGCACTGTGGCCGAGAACCTGGAGCATTGGAAGGCCGGCCGCCTGCCCGAGTGGGACCCGGCCCGGACCTGCGGCGGCCACGGCCACGGGGGCGGCTGCGGGCATCACGGGTGAGCCCCCGGCCGAGGAAACCCCGCCGGTGCGGATGCGCCGCGCGGCTCGGGGATCGGGTGTACAAACCGGCCGGCGTCGCCTTGCGGAATCTCCCGCGTGTGGTACTCAGGGACGACGAATTTGAGGCGCTGGCCCTCTGCGACGGGCAAGGCCTCACCCAGGAGGAGGCCGCGGCGCGCATGGGCGTGTCGCGGGGAACGGTTCAGCGGCTCGTGGCCGGGGCCCGGCGCAAGGTGGCCCGGGCGATCCTGGAGGGGCAGGCCCTCGTGATCGGCCCGGCCGGGGAAGCGCAGAAAGGAGAGGCGCGATGAGGCATGGGATCGTGGCGGCGGTGGCGCTGGGGGTGGGGCTGGCGGCCTTGGGCGCATGGGCGGGGGATCCCCCCGTGAGCGACGACACCGACACCTGCATCGGCTGCCACGAGGAGGTCACCCCCGGGATCGTGGCCGATTGGCGAAGAAGCCGCCACAGCCACGTGACCCCGGCCGAGGGGCTTGGGCGCCCGGAACTCGAGCGCCGGGTGTCGGCCGCCGAGGTGCCCGAACGGCTGCGGGACGTGGTGGTGGGGTGCGCCGAGTGCCATACCCAGAACCCCGACGCCCACGCCGACACCTTCGAGCACAACGGCTACGAGGTGCACATCGTGGTTACCCCGGCCGACTGTGCCACCTGTCACCCGGTGGAGCGCGAGGAGTACGGCCGGAACCTCATGGCCAACGCCCACGACAACCTCATGGCCAACGGGCTCTACGCCCATCTCGTGGCCGCCGTGAACGGGCCCACGAGCTTCGACGGGGAGGGCCTCGCCGTCCGCGAGCCCGACGAACTCACGAACGCCGATTCGTGCCTCGCCTGCCACGGCACCCGGGTCACGGTGGACGGCACCGAGACCCGGGAGACGGCCATGGGGGAGATGGAGTTTCCGCGGCTCCGGGGCTGGCCCAACCAGGGGGTGGGGCGGGTGAACCCCGACGGCACCCGGGGGGCGTGCACCTCGTGCCACACCCGCCACCGGTTCTCCATCGAGGAGGCCCGGGAGCCCGACGCGTGCGAGCAGTGCCACAAGGGCCCGGACGTTCCGGCCTACAAGGTCTACGAGGTGAGCAAGCACAACGCCGTTTACCAGTCGGCGCGGGGGTTCTGGGACTTCGAGGCCGTGCCCTGGGTGGTGGGGGAGGATTTCACGGCGCCCACCTGCGCCACCTGCCACGCGAGCCTGGTCACCACCCCCGGGGGCGAAGTGCTGGCCCCGCGGACCCACGAGATGGCCGATCGTCTGAAATATCGGTTGTTCGGCCTGGTGTACGCGACGGCCCATCCCAAGTCCGGGGACACGACGGGCATCCGAAACCGCGCCGGGCTGCCCCTGCCGGCCGAACTCACCGGGGAGCCGGCCTCGGCGTTTCTGATCGACGAGGCCGAGCAGGCACGCCGAACTGCCCGGATGCAGGCCGTTTGTTCCGGGTGCCACAGCGGCCAGTGGGTGCGCGGCCACTTCGAGAAGCTTGACCACACCGTGGCCACCACCAACGCCCTGACCCTGGAGGCCACCAAGGTGCTCCTGAAAGCGTGGGAGAAAGGTCTCGCCCAGGGCCCGGGCCAGGACGCAAGCCCCTTCGACGAGGCGATCGAGCGGATGTGGGTGGAGCAGTGGCTCTTTTACGCCAACTCCACCCGGTTCGCCTCGGCCATGGCCGGTGCCGATTACGGCGTGTTCGCCAACGGCCGCTGGTACCTCCAGAAGAACCTGGCCCAGATGTGGGACTGGTTGAACTTCCTGGAATCCCGGAAAGGGCAGGATCCCGAGAAGTAGGACGAAACGATGGCGCTTTTCGAGTTCGAGGGCCGACGGCCCTCGGTGGACCCGTCGGCCTTCGTGAGCGAAACCGCAATCGTGGTGGGAGACGTTCGCATCGGGCCGCGGGTGTACGTGGGCCACGGTGCGATACTCCGCGCCGACTACGGAACCATCGTCGTGGGCGCGGAATCCGCCGTGGAGGAGGGGGCCGTGGTTCACATCAACCCCGACCACACCTGTCACATGGTGGGGAGGGTGACCGTGGGCCATGGGGCGAAGGTCCATTGCCCCTTGTTGGGCGAGAACTGCGTGATCGGGATCGGGGCCATCCTCTCGTTCGGCGTCGAGGTCGGCACGTGGGCGATCGTTGCGGAGGGAGCTGTCGTCCCCAACGGCACCCGGGTCGAACCGGAAACCATTGTGGGAGGGAACCCGGCTCGGGTGATCGGGCGGGTGCTTGACCGGCATCGAGAGTTTTGGTCGTACGGGAAGAACCTATACGTCGACCTTGCCGAGAGGTACCGGCACGGGTTCCGCCGGATTGGCTGACCGGGGATCGCGCGGACGACCCGTCCCCGCCGGGGCTTCAAGGCAGGTTCCTTCTGTTTTGCCCGGCCCCGTAAGGACCGTGGTAAGGTTTTCCCGGGGCCGCGCTTGCCGCAGGCTGCTACGCGCGACCAAGTTCCCGCAGCACCGCCATGGCCCGGGTGATCTCCCGGAACCGCTCGGGGTCGCCGCCGGCGTCCGGGTGGTGCTCCCGGGCGAGGGCCCGGAACCGGCGGCGCACCTCGGCCGGGCCCGCCTGGGGTCCGAGGCCCAGGGCGGCCAGGGCCTCCTCGCCTCGGTGGTAGACGCGAAACTGCTTCCAGAACCAGCGCAGCATCTCCCGAACGTCCTCCTCGCCGGTGCGGGCGAGGTGGGTGAGGTCGAGGTAGTACGTTTCCAGGGGATCCGGCGCGGCGGGAAGCCCCGCCGGGTTCCGGGCCGCGGCCTGGAGGGGAAGGAGCCGGATGCGAAGGACGTGGATCTCGAGGCTCCCCCGGCTGGCCCGCTCCAGGGCCCGGCGGAGCCGGTAGAGGTGATGGAAGAGAAGGAAGTGGACCCGGAAGAGCTCGAGCGCCGTGAGCCCCCGGAGCGGCCCGTCGCCCCGGAGCCGTTCCAGGAGGTCGTACTCCCGAAGGCCCTCCGGGTGGTCCCGGAGCACCCCGTAGAGCCGCCGGAGTTCGGGGTCGAGGGAGCGGAAGAAGGCCCGGTCCATGGCCGGTCAAGGTACCATCGGGGGCTCGCGGGGCCAACCGGCCGGGGGGCGCCGGGTGGGTGAGCCCGATCTCTCGGTGGTCGTCCCCGCCCGAAACGAGGCCCACGAGCTCCCCGGGCTCCTCGCCGACCTCGGCCGGCAGGAGGGCATCGGGCTCGAGGTCGTCGTGGCCGACGGCGGAAGCCGCGACGGTACCCCCGAGGTCGCCCGGCGGGCCGGGGCCCGGGTGGTCCCGGCCCCCCCGGGCCGGGGCCGCCAGATGAACGCCGGCGCCCGGGCGGCCCGGGCCCGGGATCTCCTCTTCCTCCACGCCGACACCCGGCTCCCCGATCCCCGGACCCTGGTCCGGGCCCGGGCCGCCTTGGGGTCCCAGGGCGGCCGGGTGGCGGGCCACTTCGGGATCCGGTTCCGGGACCGGGGGCCCGGGCGGGAAGGGGCCTACTACTTTTACGAGGCCAAGACCCGCACGAACCGGCCGGGCACGATCCACGGGGACCAGGGGATCTGGATCCGGGCCGACTACTTCCGGGAGCTCGGGGGATTCGACGAGGCCCTCCCGTTCCTGGAGGACGAGCGCCTGGTCCGGCGGGTGTTCGAGACCGGCCGGTGGGTGCTCCTGCCCGGTACCCTCGAGACCTCGGCCCGGCGATTCGAGGCCGAGGGCCTCGAGGCCCGCCAGGCCCTGAACGCGCTCATCCTGGCGGCCGACGATCTGGGGCTCGAGGGGTTCCTGGCCCGGGCCCCCGCGCTCTACCGGGAGCAGGGGGAGGCCCGGCGGCTTCGGCTCGCGCCGTTTCTCGCGGCCCTCCACGCCGAGGGCCGGGCCGGCGGGTGGGGCGCGTTTCTCCGGCGCTGGCTCGCCGCGGGGCGGTTCGTGGCCCGAAACGCCTGGCAGGTCGGGTTCGCCCTCGACTGCCGCCGGAACCGCCGGGCGGGCCATCCGCCCGGGGAGGGCCCCTTCCCCTGGACCCGGCGGTTCGACCGGTGGGCCGGGGTGTTCGAGAGCCGCCCGGCCGCGGCGGCCGCCGCCCTTCTCACGGCCGGGGCGTTTTACGCGCTCTGGGCCCATGGACGGTGTTTTAGGCGTTGACAGCGTTTGAAACCTAGGGTACTGTGCTCGCTAACAAACGGTCGGGGACCGTGCCTCATCCGTCCCGGCCCGCCAGTGCGAGCGGATCGAACCGGAAGAGGCCAGCGCCCCTTCCGGTTTTTTGCAGGCGCCCCTTGCGCCGCGAACGATTGGGCGCGCTGGGCAGAAGCAGTACCGGATGCGGTTCCTCCCTCCGGGCGTTGTTTCTCCCACGCAGTTTTCACCACGGGTGCCGTGGGCACCCAAACGCCTTGAAGGAGGCAGGAACATGGCAGTCGGTACGGTAAAGTGGTTCAACGACCAGAAGGGCTACGGGTTCATCGCGCAGGAGAACGGGCCCGACGTCTTCGTGCACTTCAGCGCGATCCAGATGCAGGGCTTCAAGACCCTGCAGGAGGGGCAGCAGGTGGAGTTCGAGGTGGTCGACGGGCAGAAGGGCCCCCAGGCCGCCAACGTGCGCGTCGTCTGATCCCTTCTCTCGACGGAACCGAAAAAAGGAGCGAGCCCCCGGGCTCGCTCCTTTTGCGTGAGGGTCATGCCGTTCGCCGATCACGACACCTACACCACGCCCCCCGACCGCCGGGCGGGGTGGCTGCCGCGCCTCCTCCCGAGGAAGGAACTTCCCTTCTACGCCCGGGTGCTCTGGATCGTGGCCCGGTCGCGCTGGGAGGTGGGCCGGGGCGTCTACGACGGGGCCCGGTGGGCCAGGTCGAGCGAGGACATCGTGCGGGCCCTGGAGTGGGTCGGCGTGCGGATCACCATCGAGGGCATGGGGGTGCTCCGGCGGTTTGAGGGACCGGCCGTGTTCGTGGCGAACCACATGAGCACCCTGGAGACCTTCGTGCTCCCGGCCCTCATCCAGCCGGTCAAGCCCGTCACCTTCGTGGTGAAGGACACGCTCCTTCGCTACCCCTGGTTCGGCCCGATCCTCGCAAGCCGCGACCCCATCGCCGTGGGCCGCAAAAATCCCCGGGAGGATCTTGTGCGGGTTCTCGAGGAGGGGCGCGATCGGTTGGGGCGGGGCATGTCGATCGTGGTGTTCCCCCAGACCACCCGGTCGGATGCCCTACGGCTCGACCGGTTCAACACCATCGGGGCGAAACTCGCCGCCCGCTCCGGGGTGCCCCTGGTGCCGGTGGCGCTTCGGACCGATGCTTGGGGCACCGGCCGGCGGTTCAAGGACTTCGGCCCGGTCCGGCCGAACCTCCCCGTGCGGTTCCGGTTCGGCGACCCCCTGGCCCCCGGCCCCCGGGGCACCGAGGCCCACGCGGCCTGCGTGGCCTTCCTGCGAGAGACCCTCACCGAGTGGGGGGTGCCGGTGGTGGAGGCCGACCGGGCTACTCGTCCAGGATGAGCACGCCCGGTTCGGCGTCCACCGTGTAGCGGAACCGGCCGAGGAAGCTGAGGCCCAGGATGCCGTCGAGGCCGGGGACCGGGTCGTCTTCGACCACGGCCACGGGCACGTCCCGGGCCGCGGCCTCGCCCACCTCCACCTTGCGGGCCTCCCCGAGGCGGGCCTCGATCACGCCGTTGGCCGTGGCGAGTCGGACCTTGTCGCCCCCGATGCGGCCCCGGATCTTGGCCTTGCGGGCCACCTCGGCGGTGACGACGCAGTAGGTGGCGCCGGTGTCCACGAGGAACCGGCCGGTGAACCGGCCGTTCAGGGTGACCTCGGCCACGAGCGCCCCGCCGTGGGCCTCCAGTTGCACCGTCGCGGCGAGGGCCTGGCCGGCCAGAAGAAAAAGCCCCAGAAGCACTAAGGCGGCGGTGCGGAGGCCCATGGCTTCCTCCCAGAAGCGGAAAAGGCTGGAAATCCGGAAGGCCATCTCCCGGAAGCGGGGCCCCGTCGGTTTCGGGCCTTCGGCCCGGATCGCGGCGGGGACGCCGCTCCCTCTCTAACCCCGCTCCTCCGGCGGTGGCTTGCCTCTTCGGAAGGTTGGCCTCCGCTTGCGTTCAGAAGAGGTACGGGTTCTCGTCCCAAAACGCCTCCCGGAGACGCCAGGCGTAGGCCGTGGCCACGGCCATGGCGAGGGCCGAGACGAGGAGCACCGAGCGGAGCGCGGCCGCGCCCTCGTCGAGGCCGAACGCGGTCGCGAGTTCCTCCATGGGCCAGGCCCAGAACCCCACGGCCGCGCTCGCAAGCTGCAGGGCGTTGTAGCCGAGGAGGATCCACCAGGTGAGCCGCTGGGCCTTGGCCACCCCCACCACGATGTGCACGAGCACCAGGCAGTCGAGAACCACGGCGACCCGTGCCGGGGTCCCCCGGAGAACCCAGAAAAAGAGGGGGTAGGGCGAGCCGTGGGCCGCGGCCGTGGAGGCGAGCAACACCGCGTAGTAGAAGAGCAGCGCGAAGCTCGCCGGCCGGCGCCGGGTCATAGCTCTCCCCGGCCCAGGGCCCGGAGCACCGGCAGGAGGAGCCGGAGGGCCCGGCCCCGGTGGCTCACCCGGTTCTTGACCTCGGGCTCGAGTTCGGCCGCGGTGCGGCCGAGGCTCTCCACCAGGAACAGGGGGTCGTATCCGAACCCGCCGGCGCCCCGGGGCTCCCGGAGGATCCGGCCGGCCACCCGGCCCTCGGCCGCCACCTCCCCCAGGTCCGGGAGCGCGAGCACCAGGGCGCACACGAAGGCCGCGGTGCGCTCGGGGTCGGGCACCTCCCGAAGTTCGGCAAGGAGCCTGGCGTTGTTCTGGGCGTCGGTGGCCCCGGGGCCGGCGAACCGGGCCGAGCGCACGCCGGGGGCCCCGCCCAGGGCGTCCACGGCGAGGCCCGAGTCGTCGGCGAGCACGGGGATGCCGAGGCGCCGGGCCAGGGGCCAGGCCTTGGCCCGGGCGTTCTCCAGGAACGTGTCCCCGTCTTCCGGCAGCGCGGGGCGGTCGGGCAGGTCCCCGAGGCCCAGAACCTCGAACCCCAAGGGCTCGAGCATCTGCCGGAACTCCCGGAGCTTTCCGGCGTTCCCCGTGGCGACCAAGAGCCTCACCGGCCGGCCTCCAAGGCCTCTCGCTGGATCTCCAGGAGCCGCTCGATCCCCTTCCAGCCGAGGTCCAGGAGCTCCATCAGCCGCTCCCGGGAGAACGGCCGTTCCTCCCCGGTGGCCTGGACCTCCACGAACTCCCCCCGGCCGGTCATGACCAGGTTCATGTCGAGGTCGGCCGAGGAGTCCTCCCGGTAATCGAGATCCAGGAGGGCCCGGCCGCCCACCAGCCCCACGCTCACGGCGGCCACGGCGTCGGTCAGGGGCGGCCGGCTCACCACGTTTCGCTCCACCAGGGTCCGGAGCGCGTCGGCCAGGGCCACGTAGGCCCCGGTGATCGAGGCCGTGCGGGTGCCCCCGTCGGCCTGGAGCACATCGCAGTCGATCCAGACCGTGCGCTCGCCCATGGAGTCGAGATCGGTCACGGCCCGGAGCGACCGGCCGATCAATCGCTGGATCTCCAGGGTGCGGCCCCCCTGCCGGCCCCGGCTCGCCTCGCGGGGGGTGCGGGTCTCGGTGGCCCGGGGCAGCATGCCGTACTCGGCCGTGACCCACCCCCGGCCCGTGCCCTTCAGGAACGCCGGCACCCCG
>NZ_BAAHFQ010000113.1:0-9610 GCF_054681715.1 Deferrisoma sp. | reverse complement strand
CCGGTCTCGCCGGTGATGAGGCAGGGGAGCGTGGTGGCGGCGATCTGGCCGATGCGCTTGTACACCTCGACCATGGCCGGGGAGTTCCCGATGATCCGGTCGCCGGGCGACGGCGCGTCGGGCCCGAGGGACACCGCCGACCGGGTGAGGGCCCGTTGCTTGCGGGCCGCCTCGATGAGCGCCCGTACGTGGGCCACGTCGAAGGGCTTCACCAGGTAGTCGTAGGCCCCCCGTTTCATGGCCTCGATGGCGGTCTCGGTGTCGCCGTAGGCCGTGACCATGACCACCGGCAGGTTCGGAAACCCCTCCCGCAGCCGGTCCAGGAGCCAGAACCCGTCGCGGCCCGGCATCCGGATGTCCAGGAGCACGAGGTCCACCGCCTCGGGGTCGGCCTCCACGGCGGCGAGCCCCTCCTCGGCCGTGGCCGCGGCCCGCACCTCGTAGTCCTCCCCCAGGGCCCGGCCGAAGGAGTACCGGATGCCCGGGTCGTCGTCCACCAAGAGCACGATGCCCATGGCTACCTCGGCTCGAAGGCTAGGAAGCTGGGAGGCCGGGAGGCTGGGAGGCGGATTCCGGCCCGGCCCCTTCCCCGTCGTCCACGCCGGTTTCCCCCCGGATCACGAACCGCGCCCCGCCGGCCGCGGTGTCCTCCACCTCGATCTCCCAGCCGTGCTGGAGCACGGCCGAGCGCACGATGCTCAGCCCCAGGCCCATGCCCCCCTCCCGCTTCGAGAAAAACGGCTCGAAGATCCGGCCCCGGATCTCCTCGGGGATCCCCTCGCCCTCGTCCTCGACCCACAGGGTGAACCGGCCGTCACCCCCGGACCATCCCACCCGCACCGTTCCGCCGGGAGGCGAATGGGCCAGCGCGTTTGCCACCAGGTTGGTCAGCGCCTGCTCCAACCGCTGCCGGTCGGCCCACACCCTCGCCGGCGGGCCGGGGAACGCCTGCAGGCGCACCCCCCGCTCCCGGGCCGCCACGGCCTGGGCCTCCACCACGGCCCCGAACACGTCCCCCAGGTCCACCGACCCGGGCCTGAGCGGCCGCGGCCGGGCGTAGGCCACGAACTCCTCGAGCACCTCGTCGATCTTCGCCACCTGGCTCGCCAGGAGCTCCAGGTCCTGGCGGGCCACCTCGATCCGCTCTCCCCCGTCCCGGGCCTCCCGGACCATGGACTCGATGAGGAGACGCACCGTGGTCAGGGGGTTCTTGATCTCGTGGGCGAGCCCGCCCCCGAGGTGGGCGAGGCTCTGGAGCTCCTCGGCCCGCCGGGCCCGGGCCTCGGCGTCTCGCACCTCGGCCACCAGCCGCTCGATCCGGTCGAGCATGGCGTTCACCCCCCGGGCCAACCGCCCGGCCTCGCCCCAGGCGCCCTCTTCGGCCCGCACCGAGAGGTCGCCCTCCCGCACCCGCCCCACCACGGCCTCGAGCCGCTCGATGGGCCCCGCGAGCCAGCGGACCAGCAGTAACGAAGCCAGGAGCCCGCAGCCCATGACCGCGGCCACTCCCACCCCGTACCGGCGCACAGCCGAAAGGTGGGGGGCCTCCGGCCCGAGGCGGCCCAGGAGGACGTAGTGCCCTCCGATCTCCCGGCCGGTTTCCGCCGGAACGGCGCAGGCCACCATCCCATCCGGTCTTCGACCGGGGCTCCAGACCGGCGTGCCGGGCCGTGCCAGGGCGCGCCGGGCCAGCGACAGAACACCCGTGTCCACGTCGCCCCCCCGCGCTACGAGCACCCCGGCCGCGTCGAACACCAGCGCGGCCACCCAGGTTTCCGGGCTGTTCCGGGCCATGCCCTCCACGTATCGAGTCATCCGGCCGGGGTTTCCCTCGGCGAGGGCGTCGGCGGCGAGCAGGGCCCCGAAGCCCGCGGCGGCCCGGGCACGCACCTCCAGGCTTCGCAGGAGGAGGTCCTGGGTCGTCCGGTACAGCGCCACCGCGGTGAACCCGGCCCCCCCGATCGTCACCGAGGCCAAAAGGAGCACCAGCATCTCGAAGAGCCCCAACCGTCGGGGGTGCTGCCCTTCCCTTGCCATCATGCCAGCCTACCCGTCCTCGACCCCGGAGCAAAGCCCCAACAAAACGGCGGGCCCCGAGGGGCCCGCCGCGTTCCCATTACGCACCCTTTCGCACACGTGCCTTTCGGCTCGCCACCCGGGCGATCACTCGCCGGCCGGCGCCTCGATGCCCTCGACGACCCGGCGGGCCTGGGTTACCACGGCCACGGCGAAGCTCGGGTTGTGGATGCCGTGGCTTCCGTCGTTCTCGATGAGGAGGTAGTTCCACCCCGCCTTGGCGATGAGCTCACCCGGGCCCTCGCCGTCGGCGGCGCCGTAGGTCAACAGGGTCCCGTCCTCCACGTTCACGTGCCGCAGCTGGAGGTGCCCGTACACGATCTCCTCCCCGCCGCGCGTGACCTTCACGTCCATCGCCTGGCGGCCGTGGGAGTCCGCGAAGTGGGTCACCTCGACCTGATCACCGGTTTGCAGGATCACGTCATCCAGTGTAGCGCTTTCGTCCGCCGGGTCGGTCATGTTCGTCAAGGTGACGGTAAGCCCCTGGTCAACGTAGGCCATCAGGAGCTCGGCGATCTTCTGGCGCAGGGCTTCACCCAGCAGGTCGACCTCCACGCCCACGGTGTTTTCCATCTCCTCGGCCGTGATCGAGGTGTGGCAGTTCGCGCAGATGTCCTTGCTCGCGTAGAAGGTGTGGTTCGTGCCGCCCCGATTGTACGCCAGGAGGTCCGGTGGGGGGGTCTGCACCATGTGGCAGTTGGCGCAGGTGTCCTCGATCAGGCTGTGCTTGCCCCGCACGCCCACCTCCACGAAGAAGGCGTTCTGGCCCATGAGCACATCGGCCTGGGCCCCGCCATGGGGGGCACGGCCGTTCACGATGACCTCGTCCAGATCCTGCTCCACCACCTCACCCCGGCGGGTGTTGTGGCACACCATGCAGATGGCACCCCGCCCCGCGTTCACCACCCGGTACCCGGCGGCCAGCTCCGGGGTGTCGTTCTGCACGCGCACCGTGGCGTTGCCGCCGCCCGTGCCCGACTGGGTGCCGATGGCGTGGGGGTCGTGGCAGGCCACGCAGGTCTGGGGCTGGATCTCGTCCGGGGTCCAAGCCACCTCCGGCGTCTCGCCCGGATCGAACCCCAGCTCTGCCCAAGCGATAAAGCCGTTGGCCGTATGGCATCGGGCACAGCTTCCGCGCGTCCCCTCCTCCAGGGCGAGTTCCATGTTTGCGTGGCCGCTCAGCTGCCACTGCTGGAACCGGGCGTGGCGCAGCGGCTCGCCGTGGCACACGGCGCACAAATCGGAGGACAAGCTCACCCGGTTTCCGATGCCGTTCGTGTGGGCCCCACCCGCCCCGTTGGGGCCATGGCAGTTCTCGCACTGGATGTTGGAAAGCCGGGCGATCTCCGGAAAGTTCTGCAGGAATTGGTTGAAATTGTCGCTCCCGCCCGCCGGGTGCCCCTCGGGGAAGAACTCCTCCAAAAACAGGTCATAGGTCGCGAGATCGTCGAACCCGGCATTCGCGGCGGCGTCGTCCCACCCCACGGTGTGGCAGACGAAGCACCCCTCGCCGTAATGGCCCGCGGAGCCCCGGTTCAGGTTGTCCGTGAAGATCTCGGCATGGCCGGTGGCGGGCCACTCCTCGAACTCGTGGTATGCGGTGGCGGGGTCCCCATCGTGGCAGCCCGTGCAGGCCCCAAGCACCGGCCGGCCGTCCCCGTCGAGGGCCGTGAGGCCACCTTCCCACCGGGCGGCGTAAATCTCTAGCGTTTCCCCGCTGTTCGCCTCGGTTACGGCGTAGAGGCCCGGCACGTCCGGGGTGAACTCGGGGTTCCGGGTCTGGGCGTCCACCAACTGCGCGGCGGACCCGCTGGGCGCCGTGAGGCTCCAGTCGTAGTCCTCCTGCTCCGCCCCCTGCAAAAGCACCGGCACGCCGATCGGCGCGTTCCGAAGGCCCGCGGCTGGGCTCCAGGGAAGCTCGGTGTGGATGTCCACCGTTTTCGTGTAGGTGCCCGAAGTGGTCTCGACGGTCACGGTGAGCCCCACGTGGCCGGCCTCCTCCAGGGCGAAGGGGTTGATCCCCAACACGTAGAACCGGTCGAGGAGGAACTCGCGCCCCTCGCCCTCCTCCGGCACCGGCACGTTTTCGGGCAACTCGTCCGGGCCGATGGCCGGCTCGTCGAGGGCCTTGAGGAGCTCGGCCTTGTAGGCGTCGCGGTCGGGGAGGGTGATCGTGAAGGTACCGTCCTCGTTTTTCTCGATCGCGACCTCCACGCTGTTCGACTGGGTCACCCGGATCTCCTGGACCTGGGACCCATCGTAGGGTGTGACCGACACCGAGGCCGTCATCGTGGCGCCCGGCTGCGCGTCGCCCTCGAGGGTGACGTCGACGACCACGGGAGAGTCGGGGGCGAGGGCCACGTCCACGGTGCGCGTCTCACCGGCCGTGACCGCCACGCTTTCCGTCTCGGCCGCGAAGCCGTCCTTGGCGAACGTGAGGGTATAGGGCCCGATGGGCAGGTCGGGCAGGCTGTACGCGCCGTTGGCGTCGGTGGTGGTGGTGCGGCCCCCTGGCTCGGCCGTCACGGTCACACCTTCCAGGGCCGCCCCCGCCGCCTCGTTCGTCACGGTGCCGGTGATGCTGCCCACGCTGGTGCCCGGAGCGCCGTCGTCGCCGTCGTCGCCGGCGCAGCCGCCGAGGGCCAGGGCGCCGCCCAGGGCCAGCACCCACGCAAACCTCCAAAGTCCTGCCTTTCGTCTCATGGCCTCTCCTCCTTTTGTTTGAGGGGTGATTCCGTCCGATCGCTCACCGCTCCCCCCGCCACGGTTGGGCCGGTCGCGCGCCAGGTTTTTCCGCATGCAGACCTCCTCGATTTGGACTTTCGACGGGCAACCCGTTACGGGTTGTTCCACACCTTGTCGTGACAGGCGAAGCAACTCCAACCGTCGCCCCACGAGCCGTTCCGGGGCGCCCGTCCCCCCTCGAGGGTGGGGCCGTGGCAGTACGAAAGGGTGCAGGAAGTGGCGTCGCCGCCCCGGTCGTTCACGAAGTCCCCGTGGGCTTCCAGGTCTTCCCCCGGTAGCCGGCCAAATCGGGCCCCGATGGGATCGCCGTCCGGGTGCACCAGTCGCTCGTCCGTGGCGGCTCCTCCGAGGTGGCAGTCGGCGCACCCGGGGGGCGTGCCGGGCTGGAGCACCCCTTCGTTAAGCACGTCCGCGTGGCACTCGGCCAGGCAGGAGCCCACGCCGATCCGGCTCACGGCCACATGGTCGTTCTCCCATCCCTCGGGGTGACGGTAGGCAGCGCCGGGCCCCGCCGGATGGCAGGCGCTCGCCGTCTCCGCGGAAAACGGGGCGAAACAACTCGGCGCCTCCGGTTCGGGGCTCGGGGCCGTCGTCGTCGTCCCGTGACACAGCCCGCACGCCTCGAGCCCGTCCCGGCCCACGATGCGGTGGGAGGCGGCGTAGGTCGGGTCGGGATCGTTCGCCCCCTGCCATCGCGCCGGGTGGGCTCCGGCCTTCGCGTGGCACTCGCTGCACCCCACGCCTACGAACCCACCCGAGAAGGACCGGGTGCCGGGCTCCCCGTGGCACGACTGGCAGCGCGTGAGGTCCTCCACCGCGCCGGGCCCGTGGAGTTCGGGGGCGGAGAAGGGCAGTTGGTGGGAGACGGCGCCGGGGCCATCCCCGTGACAACCGACGGATTCCCCCTGCGCGCTCGTGAACGTGGCCGAAAAACAACCGGGCGCCTCGGGCTGGGGCGACGCCCCTGCGGCCTCCACCGCGTGGCACAGGGCACACCCGGTGTCCATGGCGGCCGGAGGAGTTCCCCGGTGAGTCTCGAGGTAGCCGTCGCCGGCGTCCTCCCGAACCCACCCGATCGGGTGAGCCCCCGCGTCCGGGTGGCAGCCGGAGCAGTCTCCACCGGGCCGGCCGAGGATGGCGTGGTCGGCGACGAAACCGCCGTCGAACCGGTTCCCATGGCTGGCGTGGCACCCGGCGCATTCCCTCAGATTCGCCCGGGCGGCGCGGCCATGGGCTTCCGGGGCGGAGTACGAGGCGGGGTGCGGGGCCGGCGGGCCGGCCTCGTGACACGAGGACTCGAAACATCCGGGCGCCCCCGAGAGTGAACTGCCCCTGAGGTCGGCGCCGTGGCAGGCCGCAGCGGCGCACCCAGTCCAGGACCACGCCCTCGCGAACCCCCGATGGTCCGCCAGAACGTCGTCCCAGTCGGCCGGATGCGCACGGAACGGCGGACCCTCCAGATGGCAGGTCAGGCAGTCGGGCGCGCGGCCGCTCCCCCGGTAATCTGCACCGTGGCACACGGTGCAGCCCTCGACCGGTTCCCCTGCGTGCAGGGAGACCCAGCCGTCGGGGTGGGCAGCCCCGTCGGGCAGATCGCCCTCAGTGGCGCACCCACCCGCCAGCACGGCGCCGACGAGCCCCAAACCGAGCAGACACGAAACGAGCTGGCGCATGCTGCGATTCTCCTTAGGCCTGGCGGCGCGTCACCCGTGGCAACGGGCGCAACTCTTGGCGGTCTTGGGATTTCCGTGGCACCGCAAGCACGAGGTGGGATCGAGCCGAGCATCGATGCGGTGCCGCGAGAGGTAATCGCCCCGGTGCGGAAGGGCCCGGTAGGTCTCCGCCTGCCGGAACACGGAAGGCTTCAGCTCCACGCGGGTGGCGTGGCACTCGTTGCAGAACTTCTGGGCATGGCACATGCCGCACACGGCCTCGCTTCCCTTAACGTGTAGCCGATGCTCCTCGGCCCATCGCAGGCCGTGGTCGAAATCGCGGTACGCCAGGGAGTCCCCCACGGGATCGTGGCACTCGGTGCACACGGGATTCCCTCTGCCCAGGGGTTCCGGGTGCGCCGTCGGGAGCACGCGCTCTTGCATCACGGCGCACGCCGAAACCGCGGCCACCGCGACCAGGAACGGGATCCACCGAACCGTTCTTCGCATGGGTATGCTCTCCGCGCAGGCGGTGCCGTTCAGGGCACCGAAAAGGTCCATTTCAGATTCACCAGGGCTCGGACGTCCTTGTCGTAGTACGGGTCGGCGCTGTAGTCGGCCGAGAGGCTCGCCTCCAAACGGTCATCAAGCGCCCGAACTCCGCCGGTGAGGGAGCCGTACACCGAACTCCGATCTCCCCCGATCTCCTCGTCGTAACGGGCCGCCACAAGGTCCGCTGAGCCGAACCACACACCCCGGCTCGCGTAGGCCCAGGCCCGCCCCAGGACATACCGGTGTTCGTCCTCGTCTCCCTGGGCCCGGCCCACCTCTGCCCCAACCCAGGAACTCTCGCCGAACGGGAATGCCCCCAAAAGACCGCCGTAGCGGGCGCCTTCATCGCGCTCCGTATAGCGGTACTCCCGCCAACGCGCCCCCACCTGCGCCGATCCGCCGATCGTCCACTCCGCGTCGAGGCCGAACAGGGCCAGGGTTTCGTCCTGCGTCCGGAGGAAACCCAGCGGGCCGGACCGCGTGGTCGCGGCCTCGGGAAACGCCTCGAGTTCATACCGTTCGAACCGCGGGGTCAGGGTGAACGGCCCAACGTACACGGGCAACTCGGCGGTGACCTCCTGGGTCCCCCCGTCCGCCGTGTTGAACACGCCGCGGGCTCGCAAGCAGGCCAGATCCCCAAGTCGCACGGTCCCGTCCGCCGACGCGAGCTCCTCGACCCTGTCTCCATCGTCGTCGGCCGCCTGGAACGACACGCCGAGATCCCACAACGAACCCCAGCGATGCGCCACCCGCGCCCCCCAGAGGCGATCCCCGGAACGGCCGCCCGACGCGTCGAACGCCGCGGGCATTCCACCGAACGCCTCCACCGAGAAGCCCCCCGCCAGGCCCGCCCGTGCGACGACCCCGTCGATCACCTCGTTGGCCGGGCCCGAGAACAGGGACGTCCTCCCGGCCCTGACCTCCAGGTCCCACTGCTCCGGCGCGTAGCGCAGATACCCGTATAGGAGTTCGCCGGCCGAATCGTCCTCGAACACTCCGGCGCCGTCGAAGCTGTGCCGCCCCCATCCGTAGGCGTGGAACGACACCGGCCCGATGCCGGCGAGGTCCAACCCGAGGTACTCGTAAACCGGAAACGCCTTGGCGTTCTCGGCGTTTTCGGTGTCCCGCTCCAAATGCCGAAGGATGGTCTCGGTCGTCACGGTCGCCTCCAACGCGTACCCCCATCCGGGTGCGACCGCCAGCACCGCGGCGCCGATCCAGGCTCCTGCCCTTCGTTTCATCCGGCTCCGCCTCCTTATCTATGGGGCGCACAAACCCCCTATCCAAAAGTTCCCGACGTGGGTGCTAAGCCAAACCAGGCCCGCGGCTACGCCTCCCGGAAATCCATTTAGGCGAACCGTCGCGCGGGTCAGGGCACGATTCTCCAGAAAACCGATGTGCGTATCGCTTGTGCCCTCTAGCACATTCCGTGCCGCGGGGTTGCGCCAGGAAAACACTAGGAGATTCCAGCAAGGTACTGTGGGGCGGAGAAGGGCCGCCGGTCAGTTCGTGACCAAACCGGACTGCGGGGGTGATCAGACCGTGACCACCCCGCTGGCCGCCTTGACGGGCCGGAGACGCGCGGGCAGAGTGGCGGGCCAACCGAGATCCGGGGAGGAAACCGTGGGGAAGCCGGTGCTGGAAGCCCGGGGGCTTAGGGCCTGGGCGGGGGGATCCGCCGTGGTCGAGGGGGTGGACCTCGCCCTGGGGCCGGGGGAGGTGGCCTGGATCGGGGGGGCGTCGGGCGCCGGGAAAACGACGATGCTCCGGGCGCTCGCCCGGCTCGGGCCGTGGGAAGGGAGGCTTCTCCTTCGGGGGGAGGACGCGGCCCGGATCCCGGCCCACCGGTGGCGGGCCCGGGTGGTGCTCGCGCCGTTTCCGCCCGTGGCCCTGGGGGCCACGGTGGCCGAGGACCTGCGGGCCCCCTGGCGGTTGCGGGTGCGAAGAGGGGGGCCGGTGCCGGACGACGGCGCCCTGGAGCGGGAACTCGGCCTCCTGGGCCTCGGGGAGATCGGGCTCGACCGGCCCACGGCGGAGCTCAGCCAGGGCCAGCTGGGACGGCTCGCCCTGGCCCGGGCGCTGCTCGCCCGGCCCGAGGTGCTCCTCCTGGACGAGCCCGCGGCGAACCTGGACCCGGAGGCCGCGGAACGGGTGGCGGAGCGGCTGGGGCGCTTCGCGCGCGAGGGCGGGGTGGCCGTGGTGGCCGGACACGGCGAGCCGTGGCCCGGGGTCACCCGGCGGTTCCGGATCGCCGGCGGGCGGCTGGAGGCGCTCCCGTGACGGGCGCGCTGCCCATCGGCCCCTGGCAGCTCGCCCTCGCGGCCGGGTTCCTGGCCGTGGCGGCCGGGCTTTCGCTCGCCCTCTCCCTAGGGCTCACCCGGTCGCTCCTCGTGGCGGCGGCCCGGGCCTACGCCCAGCTCCTCGCCCTGGGGCTGGTGCTCCGGTGGGTGTTCGGGGTGGGCACCCCGTGGCTCGTGCTGGGGATCCTGGGGCTCATGATCGCCGTGGCGGCCCAGACCCTCACGGCCCGGGTCCAGGCGGCGCCGCCCGGGCTCTTCCTGCGGGGCCTGGGGGCCCTGGCGGTG
>NZ_BAAHFQ010000112.1:0-9631 GCF_054681715.1 Deferrisoma sp. | reverse complement strand
CAGGTGGCCCGGGACCTGGGCCACCGGCCGGGCCAGGTGCGCGCCGTGGTCGAGCTCCTCGCGGGCGGGGCCACGATCCCGTTCGTGGCCCGGTACCGAAAGGAGATGACCGGCAGCCTCGACGAGGTGGCGATCGCCGCCGTCTGGGACCGGTACGCCTATCTGACCGAACTCGAGGCCCGCAAGGCCACGGTGCTCGAGACCATCGAGGGCCAGGGCAAGCTGACCGACGAGCTCCGGGAGCGCATCCGGGCCGCGAGCACCAAGCAGGAGCTCGAGGACCTCTACCTGCCCTACAAGCCCCGGCGCCGGACCAAGGCCGACCAGGCCCGGGAGCGGGGCCTCGAGCCCCTGGCCCTTCGGGCCCTGGCCCAGGAGGACGCGGCCGGGGACCCCCTCGGGATCGCCTCGGCCTTCGTGGACCCCGGGCGGGAGGTGCCCACGGCCGAGGAGGCCCTGGCCCAGGCCGGCTACATCGTGGCCGAGACCGTGGCCCACGACCCCGAGGCCCGGGCCGAGGTGCGCCGGCTCACCTGGGAGAAGGGGGTGTTGCGGGCCGAGGCGCTTCCGGAGAAACGGGGCGAGCGCACCAAGTTCGAGACGTACTACGACTTCGCCGAGCCCGTGACCCGGGTGCCCTCCCACCGGGTGCTCGCCGTGCGCCGCGGCGAGGAGGAGGGGGTGCTCCGGGTCTGGGTGGAGGCGCCCGAGGCCGAGATCCTGGCC
This sequence comes from Deferrisoma sp., assembly GCF_054681715.1. Classification (NCBI taxonomy): domain Bacteria; kingdom Pseudomonadati; phylum Thermodesulfobacteriota; class Deferrisomatia; order Deferrisomatales; family Deferrisomataceae; genus Deferrisoma; species Deferrisoma sp. The sequence continues at coordinate 8,905 of NZ_BAAHFQ010000112.1, read as the reverse complement.
GCCCTGGAGCGCCGGTTCCTGAAGCCCGAGCCCTCTGTCTGGCGCGAGTTCGTGCGCCAGGCCATCGCCGACGCGTACCGGCGGATGCTCGCCCCCTCCATCGAGGTGGACGTGCGGGTGGAGCTCAAGACCCGGGCCGACGAGGCCGCCATCGCGGTGTTCAGCGAGAATCTTAGGCATCTTCTGCTGGAGAGCCCGGCCGGCCGGCGGCGGGTGGTGGCCATCGACCCGGGGTTTCGCACGGGCTGCAAGGCCGTGGCCCTGGACGAGCAGGGCGACCTTCTGGAATGGAAGGCGATCTTCCCCCATCCGCCCCAGGAGCGGGTGGAGGAGGCCCGGGAGGTCCTGGGGGGGCTCATCGCCCGGCACCGGCCCGAGTTCGTGGTGGTGGGCAACGGCACGGCGGGCCGGGAGACCGAGGCGTTCGTGCGGGCGCTCCTTCGCGACCACCCGGAGTGGGGCTGCCGGGTGCTGATGGTGTCGGAGGCCGGGGCCAGCGTGTACTCGGCCTCGGCCGTGGCCCGGGAGGAGTTCCCGGACCTCGACGTGTCGGTGCGGGGGGCCGTGAGCATCGGCCGGCGGTTCCAGGACCCCCTGGCCGAGCTCGTGAAGATCGACCCCAAATCGATCGGGGTGGGCCAGTACCAGCACGACGTGAACCAGACCCGGCTCAAGAAGGCCCTCGACCGGGTGGTGGAGTGGTGCGTGAACCGGGTGGGGGTGGACGTGAACACCGCGAGCCCCTCGCTCCTCCGGTACGTGGCCGGGGTGGGGGAGGCCCTGGCCCGCAACATCGTGGCCCACCGCCGCGAGAAGGGCCCGTTCCGCCGTCGGGAAGATCTCCTGGAGGTGCCCCGGCTCGGCCCCAAGGCCTTCGAGCAGGCCGCCGGGTTCCTGCGGATCACCGGGGGCGAGAACCCCCTGGACGCCTCGGCCGTGCACCCGGAGCGCTACGGCCTGGTGGAGCGGATGGCCGCCGACCTCGGGGTGCCGGTGGACGACCTCATCGGAAACGACCGGCTCGTGGACCGGATCCGGCCCGAGGCGTACGTGGCCGGCGACGTGGGCCTCCCCACGGTGCGCGACATCCTCGACGAGCTCCGGAAGCCCGGCCGGGACCCCCGGGAGGCCTTCGACCCGGTGCGGTTCGACGAGCGGGTCCAGACCCTGGACGATCTTAAGGAGGGCATGGAGCTGCCCGGGGTCGTCACCAACGTCACCCGGTTCGGGGCGTTCGTGGACGTGGGCGTGCACCAGGACGGGCTCGTCCACGTCTCGGAGCTCGCCGACCGGTACGTGGAGGACCCGGCCCAGGTGGTCCGGGTGGGCCAGAAGGTGCGGGTGCGGGTGCTCGGGGTGGACCGGGACCGGGGCCGGATCTCCCTGTCGATGCGCTCGGACCCGGGGGCGGCGCGGCCCAAGGGCAAGCGGCGGGAACTCGCGGCCGACGACTGGAAGGCCAAGCTGGCCCAGCGCTACAGGGTGCGCCCGGGCCGCGCTTGACAACCGCACCCGGCCGGGTCATCGTTCAACGTCGGTGACGGGTGACGGGTGACGGGTGACGGGTGACGGATGACGGGGGGAAGGGTCGCGGGTCGTTGGTCGTAGGTCGTTCGTCGTGACGCCTGCGGGTGGTTCGGGCGCCCTTGGATTACTGCCACAGATTGGCACAGATGGACACAGGTGAAAATCCTCAAATCTGTGTAAATCTGTGTGCATCAGTGGCTGAAATGCCGTGACGGGTGACGGGGGCGGAAGGCCGTGACGCGTGACCGATGATCGGTGACGGGTGACCCGCGATCCAGAGATGGAAACCACGGAGGGCACGGAGTTCACGGAGAAGGGTGGGGAGTTCGACTGCCGTTGGTCGCCGGCCGTGTGTCGTTCGTCGTTGCGCCTCAACGACCCACGACCCACGACCTGCGGGATCTCTACGGCCCCTGACTCTCCGAACGTTCCAAACAGCGAAAAGGAGGAACCCCATGCTGAGCCAAGCCGTGCAAGACGCCCTGAACGAGCAGATGAAAAACGAGTTCTTCTCGGCCTACCTGTACCTGGCCATGGCGGCCTACTGCGAGGCCGAGGACCTGCCGGGGTTCGGGAACTTCTTCCGGGTGCAGGCCCTGGAGGAGTTGACCCACGGCGACAAGATCTACCGCTACCTGTGCGAGGCCGGGGGCCGGGCCCGGATGGCCGCGATCCCCGAGCCCAAGAACGACTACGCCTCGCTGACCGAGGTGTTCGAGTACGGGCTCAACCACGAACGAAGCGTGACCCAGATGATCAACAAGCTCACCGACCTGGCCATCGCCGAAAGCGACCACGCCACCCGGATCTTCCTCCAGTGGTTCGTGACCGAGCAGGTGGAGGAGGAGGCGAACTTCTCGGCCTGGCTCGCCAAGGTGCGCCGGGTCGAGGGCGACGGCCGGGGCCTCCTCATGCTCGACCAGGAGGCCGGCCAGCGGGTATTCACCCCCCCGGCCCAGGGCGAATAAGCCCCCGCGGTGGCCCGGGTCCCGGCGGGGCCCGGGCCGCTTCCGGCGCCATGACCGACTCCCCCCCGTTCCTCCCCACCGACTTCCACGCCGGCCTGCTGGACGCCGTGGACGACGCCGTGTTCGTCCACCACCCGGCCGACGGCCGCATCCTCTACGTGAACCGGGCCGCCTGCGAGCTCTGCGGGTGGCCGGCGGGCGAGATGCTCGCGCTCAAGGTTGCCGATCTGAGCGAGGGCGTTCCCCCCTACACCCAGGCCGAAGCCGCGGCCTGGGTCCGGAAGGCCCGCCTCGAGGGCCCCCAGCGGTTCGAGTGGAGGGCCCGGGCCCGGGACGGGCGGGTTTTCTGGGTGGAGGTGTGCCTGCGCCGGGCCGAGGTCCGGGGCGCCGACCTCGTGGTGGCGAGCGTCCGGGACGTCGACGAGGCCAAGCGGGTGCGGGAAGAGCTCGCCCTGGCCCGGGAGCGGATGAACGCGGCCTTCGAGCACGCCCCCGTGGGGATGAGCATCGCGACCCCCGAGGGGGTGTTCCTGCGGGTGAACCCGGCCCTGTGCCGCATGCTGGGTCGTAGCCGGGAGGAGCTCGAGGGGAGCACGTTCCACCGATACACCCACCCCGAGGACCGGGGGGTGAGCCGGGAGTGCCTGGAACGGCTCGTGGCCGGCGAGGTGCCCTTCTACAGCCTCCGGAAGCGCTATGTGCGCCCCGACGGCACCGACGCCTGGGTCGAGACCCACGCGTCCCTCGTGCGCGACGCCGAGGGGAGGCCGCTCCACGTGCTGTGCCAGATGGTGGACCTCTCGCTCCAGCGGGCGGCCGAGGTGGAGCGCGAAAAGCTTCAGCACCGGCTGCGGCGCTCCCAGCTCCTGGAGGCCATGGGCCGGCTCGCGGCCGGGGTGGCCCACGAGTTCAACAACATCCTGGGGAGCATCCTCGGCGCCGCCTACGTGGGGCGGCTCGACCTTCCGGCCACGAGCCCGGCCCGGGAGGAGTTCGACCGGATCGCCGGGCTGTGCAAGCGGGGGGGCGAGATCACCCAGCGGCTCCTGGCCGTGGCCCGGCGCGAGGCGGGGCCCCCCGGGGCGGCCTCGGCCGGGGAGTGCCTCGAGGAGATCCGGGTGCTTTTGGAGCACACGCTCCCGAAGACCATCGCCCTCCGGTTGGAGGTGGAGCCCGGCCTCGCGCCGGTGGCCGCGGACGCGGCGGGGCTTACCTCGGTGCTCCTGAACCTGTGCCTCAACGCCCGCGACGCCATGCCCCGGGGGGGCACCCTGCAGATCCGGGCCGCCCGAAGCGATCGGGACGGGGCCCGGGGCGTGGCGATCGAGGTCCAGGACACCGGTGCCGGGGTGGCGCCCGAGATCCGGGACCAGATTTTTGAGCCGTTTTTCACCACCAAATCCGAGGGCCACGGCGCCGGGCTCGGGCTGGCCGAAGCCCACGCCTCGGTGAGCGCGTGGGGGGGAGACCTGGACCTTGCGGCCACGGGCCCGGGGGGAAGCACGTTCCGGGTGTGGCTGCCCGAGGCCTCCGGGACGCCCGAGGAGCCGGCGGCCGCCCCGCCGCGGCAGGAGCCCGGCCATCCCCTGACCGCCGCCCCGGTGCTCGTGGTGGAGGACGAGGAGGGGGTCGGGGACCTCGTGGAGGTGGTCCTCTCCCGGTCCGGGTACCGGGTGGAGCGGACCCGCACGGGGCTCGAGGCCCTGGAGCGGCTTCGCCAAAGGGAACCCCCGGGGCTCCTGGTGCTCGACCTCATTCTCCCCGAGTTCGACGGGATCCGCCTCTACCGGGTGGTGCGGGGGCTCCTGCCCGAGCTGCCGGTGGTCGTGATCACGGGCCGGGAGGACCTGGCCGCCAAGGCCGTGCCGCCGGGCTGCCCGGTGCTCCCAAAACCCTTCGGCGGCGACGAGTTCCTGCGGGCGGTGGAGGAGGCCCTCCGCCCGGCCGAGCCGGCAAGAGGCGTGGGCCCCTGAGGTCTTCGATGTCCCGCCGGTCGTTTCCGAGACTCGCACCCATGCGCCGTTTGATCGCCCTGCTCCTCCTGACCCTCACCCCGCTCACTGCCGCCGCGGCCGGGCCGGTCCACCACGAGCTGCGGGTCCGGCTCGACCCCGTGGCCGGCACCCTGGAGGCCGAGGACCGGGTCGGCCTGCCCGGGGCCCTCCGGGCGGTGGAGTTCCGGCTCCACCGTGACCTGGAGCTCCTGGAGCCCGCGGCAGAGCGGATCGGCGCCGAGGGGCTTTGGGCCCGGTACCGGCTCGAGGCCCCGAGGCCCGCGAAGGACCTCCGGTTCCGGTACCGGGGCCCCATCCGCCACCCGCTCTCCGATCCCGAGGACTACGCCCGGGGATTTCGCACGACCCCGGGGCGGATCTCGGAGGAGGGGGTGTACCTCTCGGGGGCGAGCGGCTGGTACCCGGCGTTCGGGCACGGGCTCGTGACCTTCCGGCTCGAGGCCGAGTTGCCCCCCGGCTGGCGCGCCGTGAGCCAGGGGGGCGGCGACCCCGGGGGCGAGGGGCCGGCCCGGTGGTCCTGCGAGGTGCCCCAGGACGAGATCTTCCTCGTGGCCGCGCCGTGGTACCTGTACCGCCGGCCGGCCGGCCGGGCCGAGATGCAGGCCTACCTGCGGCAGGACGACCCCGGGCTCGCCCAGAAGTACCTGGAGGCCGGGGTGTCGTACCTGGGGCTCTACAGCGAGCTCATCGGGCCCTACCCCTATCCCAAGTTCGCCCTGGTGGAGAACTTCTGGGAGACCGGGTGGGGCATGCCGTCGTTCACGCTCCTGGGGCCCCGGATCCTCCGGTTCCCGTTCATCCTCCACTCCTCGTTCCCCCACGAGATCCTCCACAACTGGTGGGGGAACGGGGTGTTCGTGGACTACGAGGCCGGGAACTGGTGTGAGGGGCTCACGGCGTACCTGGCCGACCACCTGATCCAGGAGAACCGGGGCGCCGGGGCCGAGTACCGCCAGACCACGCTCCAGAAGTACGCCGACTACGCGGCCCGGGGCCGGGACCTCCCGCTTCGGGCGTTCACGGCCCGCCACAGCTCCTCGTCCGAGGCGGTGGGGTACGGCAAGGGGCTCATGGTGTTCCACATGCTCCGCCGCCGCCTGGGCGACGGGGTGTTCGTCGAGGGGCTCCGGCGGCTCTACCGCGACCACCGGTTCCGCCGGGCCTCCTGGGACGACGTGCGCTCGGCCTTCGAGGCGGCATCGGGCCGGGACCTCGCGGGCTTTTTCGGGGCGTGGGTGGACCGGCCGGGCGCCCCCGACCTGGAGCTCCGGCGGGCCGAGGCCCGCCGGCGGGGTGGGCGGTGGAAGGTGGAGATCGAGCTTCTGCAGCGCCAGCCCGAGGCGGCGTATCCCCTGCGGGTGCCCGTGGCCGTGACCCTGGAAGGGGAGCCGCGGGCGCGGTGGGTCGAGGTGGAGCTCGAGGGGCGGTTCGGGGCCTGGGAGGGGTGGTTCGAGGCCCGGCCCCTGCGGCTCGACGTGGACCCGGCCTACGACTGCTTTCGCCGGCTCGACCCCCGGGAGATCCCGCCGGCCCTGAGCGGGGCCTTCGGCGCCGACCGGGTGGCCGTGGTGCTCCCCTCGGCCGCCGGCGAGGGGCTGCGCCGGGCCTACGAGGAGGCGGCCCGGGCCTGGGCCCAGGGCCAGGAGGGCGCCTGGGAGGTGATCCCCGACACCGAGCCCCTGCCCGAGGCGGGGGCGGTGTGGATCCTGGGGTGGGAGAACCGCCACCTCGGGGCCTTCGCCGAGGCGGCCCGGGAGTACGGGGTGGTCTTTTCGGAGCAGGGGGTGGCCTGGGACGGCAACGGGGCCCACCGGCCCAGCGACACCGCCGTGCTCGTGGTCCGGCAACCGGGGAACCCCGGCGCCGTGCTCGCCTTCGTGGCCGCACCCGAGGCCGCGTTGCCGGGGCTCACCCGGAAGCTTCCCCACTACCACAAATACAGCTTCCTCGTGTTCGAGGGCGACGAGCCCGCCAACGTGGACAAGGGCCGCTGGCCGGTCACCGACTCGCCCCTCACGGCCCAGTTGGGCGAGGCCCCCGCGGCCCGGGCGGCCCTGCCCGAGCGGGAGCCCCTGGCCCGGCCGCCGCCGGCCTTTTCCGCCGAACGGCTGCGGCAGACCGTGGAGTTCCTGGCCGCGCCCGAGCGGGACGGCCGGGGGTTCGGCACCCCGGGCCTCGACGCGGCGGCCGACTGGATCGCCCGCCGGATGGCCGAGGCCGGGCTCGAGCCGGCCGGGGACGGGGGCGCGTGGTTTCAGGCGTTCCGGGCCGTGGGGGGGGAGCCCGCGCGGGAGGCGGTGCTCCGGAACGTGGTGGGCCGGGTGCCCGGAGCCGATCCGGAGCTCCGGGACACGGCCGTGGTGGTGGGGGCCCACTACGACCACCTGGGCTACGGCTGGCCCGACGCCCGGGCCGAGGACCGGGGGAAGCTCCACCCCGGGGCCGACGACAACGCGAGCGGGGTCGCGGCGCTTCTGGAACTGGCCCGGGCGGTGGCCGGCGCCCGGCCGGCCCGCACCGTGGTGTTCGTGGCGTTCGCGGGGGAGGAGGCCGGCCGGCTGGGCTCGAAGCACTTCGTGGCCCAGGGCCGGCCGGTGCCGCCGGATCGGACCCTGGCCATGGTGAACCTGGACACCGTGGGCCGTCTGGGCGACGGGAAGCTTCTCGTGCTCGGCACCGGCACGGCCCGGGAGTGGGTGCACATCGCCAACGGCGCGGGCTACGTGACGGGCGTGCGGGTGGAGCCCGTGGCCCGGGACGTGGGGGGGAGCGACCAGGTGAGCTTCGTGGAGGCCGGGGTCCCCGCGGTGCAGCTTTTCACGGGGCCCCACGCCGACTACCACCGGCCCACCGACACCCCGGACAAGCTCGACTACACCGGGCTGGTGCGGGTGGTCGAGGTGGCCCGGGAGTTCGTGGCCTACCTGGCCGACCGCCGGGAACCCCTCACGCCGGCGGACGCGAAGGCCCCGGCCCCGGCCGGCCCGGGCCGGCGGAAGGTGAGCCTGGGCACCGTGCCGGACTTCGCCTTCCCGGGCCCCGGGGTGCGGCTCTCGGGGGTGACCCCGGGTTCCCCGGCCGAGGCGGCCGGCCTCAGGGAGGGGGACGTGATCGTGGGGCTGGGATCCGAGGAAATCCAGAGCCTGGCCGACCTGGGCCGGGCCCTCAAGGCCCACGCCCCGGGCGACCGGGTGGAGGTGGTCTACCGCCGGAACGGCGAGGAACGGCGGGTGGAGGTGGAGCTTAAGGAGAGGTGAGGGGGCTGGGCGGCTAGGCGGCTGGGCGGCTGGGCGGCTGGGCGGCGGAGAGGCCGTTCGTCGTAGGTCGTTCGTCGTTGGTCGTCGGGCTGAAACGACCTACGACCCCCGACCTACGGCAGTTCCCGCGTCCGCGCGTCCCAACGTCCCAGCGTCCGCACGAAAAAAGCCGGCCCATCGGGCCGGCTTTTTTCTACTCACACCAAGAACGGCCGTAGGTTCGTACGACCCTCCGCGGGACCTCGGGTTGCCGCCGCAGGCCCCGCCGCCACGCCGCAAACCGCCGCTGGGTCTCCCGGGCGAACCGGTAGGCCGCCTCGGGGGCAAGGGTCAGCGTGGTCAGCACCACGGCGGTCACAAGGGTGGGAAGCACGGCGACAACGATCTCCATTCGGAGCTCCTTCCGGGCGGCCAGCGGCGCCCGTCGGTGGGATTCGGCGCGCAGGATAAGGATTTCGTCGCCCCGTGTCAAGGAAAAAAGAGGAGTGGGAAGGTAGTCTATGGCTGGGCGGCTAGGCAGCTAGGCGGCCACGTCCCTTCCGTCCTTAACGTCCCTTTCGTCCCTCACAATCCACGACCCGCGACCTCCGGCAGTTCCCCGATTCACGGCAGTTGACCCCTCCCAACGCTCCCCACACCCCCTCCGGCAGCTCCGTCTCGCCGTACCCCAGCACCCCCAGGAGCCGCACCTCGGGGTAGGCCGCGAGCACCTCGGGGTTCGTGGCCTCGGCCGGGGTCGAGGGGGGCTGGGTGGCCGAGAGCACGGTGCCCAGGAGCTCGACGCCCCGGTCCCGCAGGTAGCGGGCCGAAAGGAGGGTGTGGTTGATCGTGCCGAGCCCGAGTCGGCCCACGAGGAGCACCGGAAGCCCCCGGTCCCGGATCCAGTCGGTGAAGAGGAGGCCCTCGGCAAAGGGCACGAGGAGCCCGCCCGCCCCCTCGACGACCACCAGGTCGTGGCCCGCCGCGAGCTCGGCGAGACGCCGGTCCACCACGGCCGGGTCCACGGCGCGGCCCTCCCGCCGGGCGGCCACGGCCGGGGCCAGGGGCTCCCGGAACCGAAACGGGCAGATCCGGTCCAGGGGCTCGGCGCACCCGGCGGCCGCGGCCAGGGCCAGGGCGTCGGCCGGCCGGTCCGGGT
>NZ_BAAHFQ010000111.1:0-9677 GCF_054681715.1 Deferrisoma sp. | reverse complement strand
CGACCGGGACGAGATCAACGTGGAGTACGAGTCGATCCTCGACACCTGCGGCACCGGGGGCGACGACACGAACACCTTCAACATCTCCACCACCACGGCCCTGGTGGTGGCCGCGGCCGGGGTGCGGGTGGCCAAGCACGGCAACCGCGCCGTGTCAAGCCGGTGCGGCAGCGCCGACGTGCTCGAGGCCCTGGGGGTGAACCTCGACGTGACCCCCGAGGTGGTGGAGACCTGCATCCGGGAGATCGGGATCGGGTTCCTGTACGCGCCGCTCCTGCACTCGGCCATGCGCCACGTGGCCCCGGTGCGGCGGGAGATGGGGATCCGGACGATCTTCAACGTGCTCGGGCCCCTGACGAACCCGGCCGGCGCGAGCCGCCAGGTGCTCGGTGTGTACCGCAAGGATCTCACGGGCAAGCTCGCCCGGGTGCTCCAGCGGCTCGGGAGCGAGCGGGCCTTCGTGGTGCACGGCTCCGACGGGCTCGACGAGATCACCATCACGGGGCCCACCCACGTGGCCGAGCTGCGAAACGGCCAGGTGGAGGAGTTCGAGATCACCCCCGAGGAGTTCGGGCTCTCTTCGGCCCCGCCCGAGTCGATCCACGGCGGCAACGCCCAGGAGAACGCCCGGATCGTGCGGGGGATCCTGGAGGGCGAAAAAGGGCCCCGCCGCGACGTGGTGGTCCTGAACGCCGGGGCGGCGCTGCTCGTGGCCGGCGCCACCAAGGACCTCATGTGGGGCATCCGCATGGCCCAGGACGCCATTGACTCGGGCCGCGCGCTCCAGAAGCTGGAGCAGCTCGTGGAGATCACGAACCGATGACCACGATCCTCGACCGCATCGTGACCGTCCGGCGCCGCCGGGTGGCCGAGGCCCAGGAGAAGGTGCCCCTGGAGTTCCTGTGGGACCGGTGCGGCCGGGGCCGACGCGGGGAGGCCCCGCGGGATCGGCTGGCGGCCTGGCCCGCGGGCCGTCGGGCGGTGATCGCCGAGGTGAAGCGCCGGAGCCCCTCCAAGGGGGACCTGCGGCCCGACCTGGACCCGGCGGCCCTGGGCCGGGCCTACGCCGAGGCCGGCGCGTTCGCGATCTCGGTCCTCACGGAGCCCGATTTTTTCGGGGGGAGCCTCGAGGACCTCCGGGCGGTGCGCGAGGCCGTGGAGATCCCCGTGCTCCGGAAGGACTTCGTGGTGGACCCCTACCAGGTCTGGGAGGCCCGGGCCTGGGGGGCCGACCTCGTGCTCCTCATCGCGGCCGTCCTGGGCCCGCGGCTCGGGGAGTTCGTGGACCTGTGCCGGATCGTGGGCGTGGAGCCCCTGGTGGAGGTGCACGACGAGGGGGAGCTCGACCTGGCCCTCGTGAGCGGGGCGCGGTTTCTGGGCATCAATAACCGCAACCTCGCCACGTTCGAGGTCTCCCTCGAGGTGACCCGGCGGCTCCTGCCCCGGATCCCGGACGACCGGGTCGTGGTGAGCGAGAGCGGTCTTCGGTCGGCCGCGGACCTGGACGAGCTGGAGGCCCTGGGGGTGCGGGCCTTCCTGATCGGGGAGGCCCTGGTCACGGCCCCCGACCCGGGCGAGGCCCTGCGGCGCCTCGTGGAGCGCGGGGCATGAGGCCGGCTCCGAGCCAAGCCAGAGCCCGAACCGTCCCCCCGACGGGGCGGAACGAAAGGTGCGGCCCCAAACGGGTCCGGCGTCCTAGCGCTCCGGCGTTCCGGCCTTCCAGCCCGCGGCCCCGGGAGGGGCGCGGCCCATGAGAACCCGGGTCAAGGTCTGCGGGCTCGCCCGGCGCGACGACGCCCTCCTGGCGGCCGACCTCGGGGCCGACGCCCTGGGGTTCGTGTTCGCGCCGGGCACCAAGCGGCCGGCCGATCCCGAGGTGGTGGCCCGGGTGGTGGAGGAGCTTCCGCCGTTCGTCACGGCGGTGGGGGTGTTCCGGAACCAGCCGGCCGACGAGGTCCGAGGGATCGTCCGCGCCTGCGGGCTCCACCTGGCCCAGCTCCACGGCAGGGAGGACGCCGACTACGTGGCGGGGCTCGGGGTGCCGGTGCTCAAGGCCGTGGGCGTGACCGGTTCCGAGTCCCTGGAGACCCTGGCCCGGTACCCCGGGTGCCGGGCCTTCCTCCTGGACGCGCCCGGGGGCGGCACGGGCCGCACCATCGACTGGGGCCTGGCCCGGGAGGCCAAGCGGTTCGGGAGGATCGTGCTCGCCGGGGGGCTCACCCCCGAAAACGTGGCCGAGGCGATCCGGGCCGTGCGCCCCTGGGCGGTGGACGGGGCCTCGGGCACCGAGGCCCGGCCGGGGGTCAAGGACCCGGCAAAGCTCCGGGCGTTCCTGGAGGCCGTCCGCCGGGCCGACGCGGAGCCGTTGGGCCGCTATTGCTAGCGTACTGGGCGGGGGCGGGTGGGGGACTGGTTCCGGCCGGGCGCGAGTGCGGCATCCGGCCACTGTAGGAGCCACGCCCGGCGCTCCAGCAGGCCCCACGCGTCGAAGCGCTTCCGTTTAGCCGCCGTGGTGATAGGCGATCGGACGGCGATCCGCTCCCTTCCCCGGGGGGCGGCACGCCGGATCCCGCGCGCGTCTCCAGGGGGTGGCCGCCCGGCTGCCCGGCCGCCAAGCCGCCTAGTGCCCTGGTTCGCACGTTCCCGCATACCCGCGGGGGTGGGGCTGGGGGCCCCTCCTTCGCCGAACGGCCTCGCGGGGGCCGCCTCGGCGCGGTCCGCTCGGCCGTCGCGCTTCGTCGGAACCCCCATCCCCACCGCAGGAACGGAGTTAGGGTCTTGCGGAACGGAACCTCGGCTACTTGAGCCCCAGCATCCCCTTCTTGAGGTCGGCGTCGGCCGGCACGTCGCCGAGCCAGATGAGCCACAGGGCCTCCATGAAGTCCCGGCCCTCGATCGTGCCCTTGATCTCCCCGCCGATCTCCACCTGGGTGCCCTTCCCGGGCAGGTAGGTCAGGGAGACGGCCTGCCCCTCCTCCACCTCCTCGGGGAACAGGGAGAGGAACCGGTCGATCCGGGGCCGCAGGGCGTCGAGCCGCTCCTGGGCCGCCTTGAAGAAGCCGTCCTCGAACGCCTCCTTGAGCTTGTCGGCCCCAACGTCGCGCAGGAAGTGCATGACGATCCGCTTGGGTTCGTCGGCCCGGGCCGCCTGGTTGCCGTCGGAGGTCGGGGTGGCGAGATAGAGGGCCCCCACGTATACCTTGAAGAAGAACTTCTTCCGGAGCCCCAGGCCTTGAAGTTTCAGGGTCTGGCCCTCCACGGTCACCGTGTCGGGCAGCGACACGCCCGCGAGTTCGGCGGCGAACGCGGCGGGCGCAAGGAGGGCGAGGCACAGGACAAGGGCGAGGGCACGGCGCATGGGAATCCTCCTTTCAACGGAAGGCACGCATCTTGTAATGTAGGACCCGCTGGCCCGGCCGGCGCGTGCTTCCGGCGGGCCGCTCGGTGAGTGTTCACCAGATCGTGGTTTCTTTTCAACCAGCAAGCGGGAGATGGGAGGATCGGCCATGGCGGAGAACCTGGTGCTCGTGGAGGTTTCGGACGGCATCGCCACGCTCACGATCAACCGGCCCAAGGCCCTGAACGCCCTGAACGGGGCGGTGGTGGCCGAGTTGGAGGCGGCGTTCGACCAGGCCGTGACCCGGCCCGACGTGAAGGCCCTGGTGATCCAGGGGGCGGGCGACAAGGCCTTCGTGGCCGGCGCGGACATCAAGTTCTTCCTCGACAACATCGAGGCCGGCCGGATCGACGACATCGCGGCCTTCGCCCGCAAGGGCCAGAAGGTGCTGCGAAAGATCGAGAAGAGCCCCAAGCCGGTCATCGCCAAGGTGGACGGCCTGGCCCTGGGGGGCGGCACCGAGCTGGCCATCGCCTGCGCCGCCATCGTGGCCACCGACCGGGCCACCTTCGGCTTGCCCGAGACCGGGATCGGCATCTTCCCGGGCCTCGGGGGCACCCAGCGCACGGCCCGGATCGTGGGCAAGGAACTCGGGAAGTACCTGGTGCTCACCGGGCAGTTTCTCGACGGCAAGACGGCCCACGAACTGGGCCTGGCCGGGTACTTCGCCCCGGCGGCCGAGGCCGATGCCTTCATCCGCGACCTGGTGGAAAAGGGCGAGATCCGGGACAAGTACGCCCCCAAGCAGGTGCCGGCCGGGTGGGAGCCCGTGGCCGAGGCGTTCTCCGACGCCCACATCGCCGAGGTCCTGGCCGGCAAGGCCCCCAACGCCGACGAGCGGGTGGCCGCCGCCGTGAAGGCCGTGTCGCGAAAGGCGCCCCTTGCGGTCCAGGTGGCGAACCGGATCATCGACGAGGGCCTGGGCAAGGACCTGGACGAGGCCCTGGAGCTCGAGCTTTCGGAGCTTCCGGCGATCTTCGCCACCAAAGACGCCCTGGTGGGCCTCAAGAGCGTCATCGAGAAGTCCCGCCCCGCGTTCACGGGCGAGTGACGCGCCGGCCGGGGGATTCCCGCGACCAACGACCAACGACGAACGACCTGCGGCATTCCAGCCTTCCAGCTTTCGAGCCGAGACAACCATGCCCGAGATCAAGCCGTTTCGCGCCCAGAAGCGCATGAAGGAACTCATGGCCGGCCACTTCCGCGACGTGGACGCGGCGGCCAAGGACCCCAACGAAAAGGTGGCCTGGTGCACCAGCGTGGGGCCGGCCGAGCTGCTGCACAGCTTCGGGTTCCACGTGTACTACCCCGAGAACCACGGGGCCATGCTGGGGGCCACCCGGTCGGCCGAGAAGTACATCCCGCTCGCCAACGCGGTGGGCTACAGCCCCGACATCTGCAGCTACCTCACCTCCGACATCGGGGCCTTCCTGGCCGGCGAAACCCCGCTCCAGAGGGCCTACGGGCTCGAGGGGGTGCCCCGGCCCGACGTGCTCGTGTACAACACCAACCAGTGCCGCGACGTGCAGGACTGGTTCTCGTTCTACGGCCGCCATTTCGGGGTGCCGGTGATCGGGGTGAACTCGCCCACGGGCGTCACCGAGGTGACCGGGGCCCACGTGGGCGCCATGGTGGCCCAGTACAAGGCCCTCATCCCCACCCTGGAGGAGGTGTCGGGCCGGCGGTTCGACCTGGACCGGTTCCGGGAGGTCATGCGGCTCTCGGCCCAGACCTCCCGGCTGTGGAAGGAGTGCCTGTGGCAGGCGAGCCACCGGCCGAGCCCGCTGACCTTCTTCGATGCCTGCATCCTGATGGGGCCGGCCGTGGTGCTCCGGGGCACTCCCGAGGCCGTGGCGTTCTACGAGGAGCTCTTCGCGGAACTCAAGGAGCGGGTGGCCCAGGGCGTGGCCGCGGTGGAGGGCGAGCGCCACCGGCTCTACTGGGAGGGCATGCCCGTGTGGGGCAAGCTCCGGGACCTCGCGCTCTTCTTCCAGGAGCTCCGGACCGCCGTGGTCGTGAGCACCTACTGCAACTCCTGGGTGTTCGACGCCTTCGACCCGGACGAGCCCTTCGAGAGCATGGCCCGGGCCTACCTGGAGCTTTTCATCGTGCGCTCCGACGCGGCCAAGGAGGAGATCATGGCCCGGCTGCTGCGGGAGTTCCAGGTGGACGGCGTGGTGTACCACGACGCCAAGACCTGCCCCCACAACTCCAACACCCGCTACGGCCTGCCCCAGCGGCTCAAGGAGAAGACCGGGGTGCCGTTCATCATCATCTACGGCGACCTGAACGACCTCCGGTGCTTCTCGGAGGAGCAGGCCAAAACGAACATCGAGGCGTTCATCGAGCAGCTCGGGCCCGCCCGGGCCGTGGGGGGCTAGGCCCATGGCCGCCCACGTGCTGGGGCTCGACCTGGGGTCGTCCTGGTCCAAGGCGGTGCTCCTGGACCCCGAGGGCCGGGTGGCGGCCCGGGCCCTGCGGCGCACCGGCATCCGGTTCGAGGAGGCGGCCGCGGCGCTCCGGGACGAGGTCTTGGCCAAGGCCGGGGTGCCGGAGGTGGCCTGCACCGTGGCCACGGGCTACGGCCGGCGCAACGTGCCCTTTGCCGACGCCCGGCGCACCGAGATCTCGTGCCACGCCAAGGGGGCGTACCACTTCTTCCCCCGGGAGATGGACGTGGTGGACATCGGGGGGCAGGACAACAAGATCATCCACGTGCGCCGCGACGGCACGGTGGCCAACTTCCTCATGAACCGCAAGTGCGCGGCCGGTACGGGGGCGTTCGTGGAGGAGATCGCCCACCGGCTCGACATCCCCCTGGAGCGGATCGAGGCCCTGGCCGAGGGGGCCACCCGCGACATTACCCTGGCCTCGTTTTGCACCGTGTTCTCGGCCACCGAGGTGATCAAGCTGATCCGCGAGGGCGAGGAGCCCGAAAACCTCTGCCGGGGCATCTTCAACTCGGTGATCGCCCGGGTGGTGGAGATGGGGCCCCTGGGGGAGTTCATCGTGATGAGCGGGGGGGTGGTGGCGGCGTTTCCGATCGTGGCGAAACTCATGGCCGAGCGCACCGGGGCCCGGGTCGAGGTGCCCCCCGATCCCCAGTTCCTGGGCGCGTTCGGCGCGGCCCTGGTGGCCCGCGAGGAGTTGGGCGCGGACCCATGAGCCAAGACGCGGTTCCCTTCGAGATCGGGCCGATCCGGCCCCCGAGCGAGGCGGGCAGTTACCTGCTGCGCCTCACCCGCAACTGCCCTTGGAACCGGTGCCGGTTCTGCCGAACCTACAAGCGCCACAAGTTCAGCCTGCGGCCGGTGGAGGAGATCGAGGCCCAGATCGACGAGATGGCCCGCATCCGCGATCGGCTCCGGGCCGAGATGGGCTCCGACGGCCCCCGGGCCCTGGTGGCCCGCGGGCTCGTGACCACCGAGGCCGAGTGGATGGTGGCGAACGCGCTGGCCAACGGGGGCCGCACGGCGTTCCTGCAGGACGCCGACTCCCTGGTCATGAAGCCCGAGAACCTCCGGCGGGTGCTCGCTCGGTTCCGGGAGAAGTTCCCAGAGGTCGAGCGGATCACCACCTATGCCCGGTCGCGCACCGTGGCCCGGCTGCCGGTGGAGGTGCTGCGCTCCTACGGCGAACTCGGGCTCACCCGGATCCACATCGGCATGGAAACCGGCCACGACCCGCTCCTGGAGCTGATCAAGAAGGGCGCGACGAGCGAGATCCACATCAAGGCCGGCCGCAAGGTGAAGGAGGCGGGGCTCGAGCTCAGCGAATACATCATCCCCGGGCTCGGCGGTCGCGAGATGAGCGAGGGCCACGCCCTCGACTCGGCCCGGGTCCTCAACGCCATCGACCCCGATTTCATCCGGCTGCGCACCCTGACCCTGGGCCCCAAGATCGACCTCTGGCAGGAGTTCCACGGGCCCGAGGCCCGGCTCACCCGCCAGACCGACGCCGAGATCGTGGCCGAGATCCGGCGGTTCATCGAGGCGCTCGACGGCATCCACAGCCGGCTCGTGAGCGACCACATCATGAACCTCCTGGGCGACCTGGAGGGCCAACTCCCCGAGGAGAAGGAGGCCCTGCTGGCCCGGTGCGACGCGTTCCTCAACCTCGACCCGGGGGAGCAGCGGCTCTACCAGGTGGCCCGCCGGGCCGGGCTCGTGAACGGGCTCGCCGACCTCGAGATCCCCGAGATCCGCGCCCGGGCCGAGGCGATCCTGGCCGAGGTGGTGCGCTCCTACGGCCCCGACCGGGTCGAAGACGCCTGCCGGGACATGATGCTCAGGTTTGTGTGAGAAAGGCGGGGAAGCTAGAAAGCTAGAAAGCTAGGAAGCTGGGAGGCTAGGAGGCTCAACCCCCTTTGTCCCAACGGCTGAGCCCGCCCTTCCCACCCGCCTCGTTCCGCACGCCAGACCCGAAAAGGCGGGGCCCATCCGATCCCGATCCGGGGGTCGTCGGCGTACCGATCGGGTTCTGTCCTCTGAATTCCGAACTCTGGCCCCCGAGACGGGGGAGAGGGCAGGGTGAGGGGGGGACGCCTTTCAGCGTCCCAGCTTCCTAGCCTCCCAGCCTCCCAGCAGAGTAGCCCATGCGCATCGACTTCTTCGAAGTGAAGGGCCCCCGTTGGGATCTGGCCCTGTGCGACACGGTGGAGCGGGCCTACGAGGCGGGCCTGCGGGTGTACGTGTGGGCCGAATCCCAGGCCGACGCCCGGCACCTCGACGACCTCCTGTGGGAGTTCCGGGAGGACTCGTTCGTGCCCCATGCCCTGTGGCAGGGGGAGGAGCGGGTCGAGGAGCCCGTGGCCGTGGGCTGGAAGCCCGGAAACCCCAACGCCGCCACCTGCCTCGTGCTCGCCCGCGACGCCTCCCCCTCCGACCTCCAGGGCTTCGACCGGGTCGTGGACTTCGCCCCCGTGGACCTCCCCGACCGGGTCGGCCCGGCCCGGGCCCGCTTCAAGGCCTTCCGCGCCGCCGGCTTCGACGTCCGGTTCCACAAAGGCTGATGTCAGGCGACGGGCGGCCATCCCCCCTCCAAACTGCCCTCCCTTTTCAACTTGACACGGACGAACGCGTGCCTGTATAGGAATAAAATTCGGTTTTGTAGGGAAATCGACCGGGGGTGGCGATGTCCCGACATCACAACCCGAAGACCACGTACGGCCGCAACGCCCGGCGAGGCGCTTGCGGCCGTTTTGCGTTAGGGGGTGGGTTGGAACGGTTCTCGTCGGGCAGCGGGATCGCCGAAGTCGGCGGGAAATGCGCGGTGGAGCGCTTTCGCGTTCAGACTATCGCGGAACCGCCGGCGTCTCGGCTCGGTGCGGGCGCCCACACCTGTGGGCGTCAAGCGGCGGGGGAAGTGCAGGGGGGGCTCCCGCCACTTGCCCCAGGGGAACGATCGTGCCCACGCGGGCAGACCCGCCACCTCGTACAAAGCCAGCACCGCATCCACCGCCTGGGCCACCTGCCAGTCGTCCAGATGGCCGCTCCTGAGCAGGCCGACAAAAAACGCCTCCACGTCGTCGGCTCGTCGATCAAGCAACCGTCCTCCCGGCCCCCCGGTTATGAACTGCCGCGCCCTGCCCACCATTCATTCAAGGGCCTTTCCGTACACGCCTCGCCGCTTCAGGTGAGCGCGGTACCTGCGCCAAAACGCATCGACTGTATCCGAAGGGAATTGCCTCGAACGGGCCACGGAACACCTCCTGCCCCACGCGCCTCCGCGGAGCGCCAGCAAAGCGAAATCGACAGCATGTTGGGCCGAAATCAACCCGAACGGATTAGGCCGACGTCGGCCTAATCCCCTGTTATGCGTAATCAAGGAAATGGAAATCAACCATGAGTGAAGGACTCGGCATCGAAATCGTTTTAAGGCTTCATCAAATGGGGCCGGAAGAAATTCCCTATTCTGTGTTCCGTAAGATAGTGGATGCTTTGAATAAATCAGTCTACGAATCAGAGAATAAGGAGCTCTCCATTATACAAGATGAATTTCCTGACCTTCCAAGTGTTGCGTTTGATGCTGCGCGCTATCGACTTAGGCAATATCGTTATGATTCGATTCTCATTAAAGATCTCCGTCCGGGGTCGCTGGTTATTGCCGGGGCTGTCGCAGGCGTTGCCATTTGGGTTTTACCACTGCTGTCCAAAAACGAATAACAGAGGTCCCGGGAAGTGCCCGGAGAGGGCCTTCTGCCGCGGTTTGGGGCGGTCATCCTACACCGCCGTGCGATTCAGCTGTCCAACATCGAACCCCGGCAGCGTGAGCTGGGGGT
>NZ_BAAHFQ010000110.1:0-9719 GCF_054681715.1 Deferrisoma sp. | reverse complement strand
GCGCGTACGCGCTGGGGATCAATCGTCATCGGCAAAGGCCTCCCGGGCGTAGTGGGCGAGGAACGGGGCCAGATCGCAGTACCGGCAGCCCGCATCGGCCGTGAACTCGGCCCGGAGATCCGGGTCGCGGTCCACGAGGAGTCGCCCCTGCAGGCAGCGGAAGCGGAAGATCGTGGGCGCACGATTGAGGATCCGCACGTCCACGGGCAGAACCCGGCCGATGGCCTCCTCCAGGTCCATCTCCAGGGCGCCTTCCCACAGGGCGGGAAGCCCTTCGGGCTCGGGGTCCACGAACACGGCGAGGTCTAGGTCCCTCGGGTGGGGCGAGTCCAGGAACGACCCGTGGACGTAGGCGAACACGATCTCCGGACGAGCCGCGAGCACCCGTCGGATCTTCTCCAGGATCGTCTCGGCCCGTTCCCGGGTGATCGGCTCCCTCATCCGTCCGCCTCCGTCGCCCGCCCGAGCACGCCGTGGGCAAGCCGCAGGTACTCCACCCGGCGCCAGTCGAGCCCCAGGAGCCGGCAGCCCATCGCGTCCACGGCCACCGGGTCGAACCCCGTGACGATCTTGCCCACGGGCGGGTCGCAGGGGGGGCCGCCCAGGTGAAACGCGGCGAGGCCCACGCTCGCGTCCAGCACGGCCAGATCGGGCCGGAGGTGGCTCGCCCACTCGAACACGGCCCGGTGCATCTGGGCGTGGAACCGGCCCTTCTTCCAGCCCCCCGGGTTCCCGTAGCGCTCGGGGGGCGCCGCGCCCATCAGGTTCTTGAGCGACAGGGTCACCTCGGCCAGGCTGTGGCGCTTGAGCACCGCGGCCGAGATCACGAAGGCCCGGGTGAGGAGCTCCGGGACCCAGGCCTCCGGAAACACCCGGAACCCCGGGCGGTTGCGCCGCACCGTGGGGGCCGTGTTGAGGTCCACGAGCTCCACCCCCAGGTCCCGGCCGAGCTCGGTGTAGCCCAGGGCCTCGAACACCTCCGGGGTGGTGAGCCCGGCGTCCCCGCACCCCTCGGCGATCACGACCCGGGCCCGGGAGTGGCGGAGCACATATTCCACCAGGGTTGCCGCGGCCTCGGCCGGAAACGTCACGGGCGGGGGGCTCGCCGTGACCAGGTTGGGCTTCACGACCACGAGGTCCTGCCGGGCGAGCGCCGGCCCCGCGCCCACGGCGTCGAGGGCGGCCGGGAGGCTTCGGGCGAACCCGCGAAACGGTTCCACGTGCACCGGTTTCACCGGGCGTCTCCTCCGGCGGGCACGAGTTCGACCAGGGTCACCTCGGGGGGTGCCAGCACCCGCATGGGCGGGCCCCAGGTGCCGGTGCCGCGGCTCGTGTAGAGCCGGCTTCCGCCTGCGAGTTCGTAGAGCCCATTTTGCAGGGGATAGGCCATGCCGGTGAAGAGCCGAAACGGGAAGATCTGCCCCAGATGGGTGTGGCCGGAGAGCTGGAGGTCGAACCGCCCCTCGCTTCCCGCGAGCGGCACCGGCCGGTGCTTGAGGACGAGCACGAACCGGCCGGGGGGCGCCGCGGCCAGAAGCCGCCCGGCGTCGGGGAGGGGGCCGGGGGCGTGCTCGTCGTCCACCCCCACGACCCAGAGGTCCCCCACGGCCGCGGCCTCGTTCCGGAGCACCCGAAACCCGCTCTTCTCCAGGAACGCCAGGCTCTGGCCGAGGCCGGCGTAGACCTCGTGGTTCCCCACCACGGCGAACTTCCCCAGGGGAGGCCGGACCCGCGCCCACCGCCGGCTCAGGCCGTCCAGGTGGTCGATCTGGGCGTCCACGATGTCGCCCGTGGCCACGAGGAGATCCGGCTCCAGCCGTTCCACCACCCGCAGCACCCGGTCCAGGGTGCGTTCCCGCAGGAGGAGCCCCAGGTGGAGGTCCGACACCTGGACGACCCGGAGGGGCCGGGGGATCTTCGGCGAGGCGATCCGCACCCGTTCCACCCGGAGCCGGGTGGCCTCCCACACGCCGTAGGTCCCCACCAGGAGGACCGCGGCGAGCACGGTCCAGGCCGTGGCCGGGGTCCGGACCCGCACCGGGCCCGTGCCCAGAAGCGCTCCCCCGACGCGGGCCGCGAGTTCGGCCAGCCCGAGGGCCACCGCCGGCCAGAACGCGAGGAACACGAGCCCGAGCCAGGTGTAGGCCGCCCAGGCCAGGGGCCGGCCGAGGGCCTCGAGCCCCGCCCGGTCGAGGAGCCGCACGGCCACCGGGGAGACGATCATGAGCCCCATCCAGACCCCGACGCCCAGGCCCGCCCGGGGCGCTCCGGCCCAGGCGGGCCGCAGCGCCCAGTACACCACGGCGTGCATGGCGGTGTAGACGGAAAGGGCAACGGTCAGGAACACGAACAGTCGCATGGGGCCTTCCACGTGGCTTCGGCTAGGCGGCTGGGCTGCC
The DNA here is from genome assembly GCF_054681715.1 of Deferrisoma sp. Lineage (NCBI taxonomy): Bacteria > Pseudomonadati > Thermodesulfobacteriota > Deferrisomatia > Deferrisomatales > Deferrisomataceae > Deferrisoma > Deferrisoma sp. Next base: position 7,320 of record NZ_BAAHFQ010000110.1, on the reverse strand, counting down.
CGGCAGCTAGGCGGCTAACAACCTTTGGGATTCCGGCGTCATCGCGTCGGCCAACCTGTGGGAGCAGTCTCCAAGCCGCGACGCCCTTTCTTTCGGGCCTTCGGCCCGGGTCGCGCCGTGGAAGGCGCTCCCACACCGGGGCCCCGCCTCGCGCGTTACTGTCCTGCGTAGCGGGGCCCCGAAGGGGCCCTGGGGAGCTTCCAAGGATACCACGGGGCGCCCCCGTGTGCCGCGGGTCCGGTTCCCCGGTTGACGCCGGGATAGGCGGGGGTAGCCTTGCGGCCTCGGCGCGGGCCGCTGCAGGCACCGCGGAGGACTCGGAGATCCCCGAGCCCCTTGAACCCCGACGAACGAATCACGTGTCGCCGCCGGGCCGTCCGGCGGGCAAGACGAAGGAGGGTGTCATGAGGGAGATCGGAATGGGAAGACGGGTGTTCCTGGCGATCGTGTTCGCCGCGCTCGCCGCCTGGACCGTGGCCTCGGCGCGGCAGGCGGCCGGGCCGTACCCGGGCGGCGAGATCCTGGTCACGGCCGAGTGGCTCAAGGCCCACCGAGCCGATCCGGGGCTCGTGGTGGTGGACACGCGGTCCGACAAGGACTTCGACGGCCGGGTGATCCCGGGGGCGGTGCGGCTGCCCTGGAGCCTTTTCCGGGAAAGCGACCCGGTCCGGGACATGGACGGGCTCTTCGTGGGGCCGGCGCGGGCCCAGAAGATCCTGGGGGAGCACGGCATCGGCCGCACCGACACCGTGGTGCTCTACGACTCCGTAAAGAAGGACGGCGGCGCCGTGGCGTCCTACGTGTTCTGGGTGCTTGACCTCCTCGGCCACCCCAAGGTGAAGCTCCTCGAACGGGGCATCGACGGATGGGCCGAGGCCGGCGGGGAGGTGGCCTCGGAGCCCGCGGTGCTCGAACCCGTGACCTACCAGGCCCCGGCCGCCGAGGTGCGCCTGCGGCGGTGGGCCGACGGCGAGTTCGTCCGCTCCCGGCTGGGGGACCCCGTGTACCAGATCCTGGACGTCCGAAGCGCCGAGGAGTACCGGGGCGAAAAGGCGAACACCACCCTCTCCAAGCGAGAGGAAAAGCTGGGCCACGTGCCCGGGGCCTACAACATGGACTACCGGCTCAACTGGAAGGACCCCGACACGAAGGCCCTGAAGCCCTACGAGGAGCTCCTGGAGCTCTACCGGGGGCTCGATCCGGACCGGCCGGTGATCGTGTACTGCCACTCGGGCCGTCGGGCCTCGTTCGGGTACTTCGTGCTGCGGCTCCTGGGGTTCCGGGACGTGATCCTCTACGAGGCGAGTTGGATGGAGTGGGGCCATCCGGACCTCTTCTATCCGGTGGAGACCGCGCCCCGGGAGCTCCGGGGGGCGCTGCCGATCCCCGGCCGGAAGGCCGCGGCCGAGCCCGCGCCGGGCCGGGCCGCCCCGACGGCGGCCCCGGCCAAGGGCGGCTACGTCTCGTGCGGCGGATGAAGGAGGAAGCCATGGGAACGCGAACGAGGGTCTGGCCGTGGAGCGCGTCGGCGTTCGCCCTGGCCGGCATCATGGTGTTCATCTTCGCCACCTTCGGCCCCCCCGCCTCGTCGAGCGGGTTCGTGTCGGTGCTCAAGGGGGTCCTGGGCGCGGCGGCGCCCGAGTACGTGGCGGCCAAGGCCCACTACCGCATGACCCCGGGGCCCGGGTCGTGGCTCCTGGCCTTCGTCGTGGGCATGGCGATCGGCGGGTTCCTGGCCGGGCTCCGCTCCCCCGTGCCGGTGCGGGACGTGCCCGAGATCTGGGAGCGGCGGTTCGGCCCGAGCCGGGCGCTGCGGTTCGCCGCGGCGTTCGTGGGCGGGTTCCTGATCCTGTTCGGGGCCCGGCTGGCGGGGGGGTGCACCCTGGGCCTCTTCCTCTCGGGCTCCACCCAGCTTGCGGTGAGCGGGCTCTATTTCGGGATCGTGATCTTCGCCGTGGCCATGGCGACGGCCCGGGTGGTGTACGGCCGGGAGGGACGACGATGAGCGAGGTGCTGTTGGGCCTGTTCTCCGGGATCGCCTTCGGGTTCGTGGTGCAGCGCTCCGGGGCCACGAGCGCCGACGAGATGGCCCGGGCCCACCTCATGCTCGACGGCCGGATCCCCCGGTTCATGGTGGCCGCCGTGGCCCTGGCGGCCCTGGGGTTCCTGGGGCTCCAGTCGGTCGGCCTGGGCCGGACCCTGGTCCTGCCCACGAGCCTCGTGGCCACGGGCCTCGGGGCCGTGATCTTCGGGGTGGGCTGGGGACTTTCGGGCTACTGCCCCGGCACCTGCTGGGCCGCGGCCGGGGAGGGCCGGCTGGACGCGTGGTTTGCGCTCTTGGGAGGACTCGCCGGGGCGGCGACCTTCGCCCACCTCCACGAGGTCCTGATCCCGGCCCTGTATCTGCCCACGAGCCTGGGGCCCCTGACCCTCGCCGACTGGCTCGGGAGCCGGCCCGTCGCGGCGTTCGTGCTGGCCGCGGCCTTCGGGCTCGCCGCGTGGGTCATCGGCCGGCTCTGGGGGACGGGTGAGACGGCATAGGACCCGGGGCCTCGGGCTCCTCTTCGCGGCGGGGCTTTTGGCCGGCTGCTCCGGGCCGCCGCCCGAGGAGCCCCTGCCCCGGGGGTCCCTCGCCCGGGTGGAGTTCGTTCACGAGGGCACCCTCCTGGGGTTCGGCCCGTTCGTGGGCTACTACTTCCGGCCCGTCGCGCCGGGGCGGTTCGACCGGATGACCTTCGTGTGCCGAAACGAGGGCCGGTTCTACAGTTCCGACGCGCCCGAGGGCGCCCTCCTCTACGAGGGCGAGGCCGTCCTCGCCGAACTCCCGGGCGGCGAGATCCCCCCCGGGCCCGAGCGGATCCGGCCCGTGTTCTTCGACCGGGCGCCCGCCGGGTGGCTCGCCACCCGGCCCGGGGAGGCCTTCCTCCATTTCCACTCCTGCCACGACGGCCGGGGGCCCGTGCGGGTGGGCTACTGGCTCCTCCACCGGGCGGTGCGGGCCTTCACCTACGACATGGGCGGCCGGGTCGGGCCGGGAAGCCCCCTGTACCATCGGGTGGAGCCCGGCGTGGACCTCGGGTTCCCCGCCATCGTCGAGTTCGACGCCGGGCCCGGGCGGGAGAGCTGACGCCCATGGAGGGGTTGCCAGGTCCCGGTCGTTGCCACGGGAACCCCCCCGCCCACCCGCCGCACGGGAATCCCTGCGGCGGACGCGGTGCCCGAGGGGCCGACGCAATTTTTCTTGGCAACGCCCCGTGTTCCGGTACAATCGGGGGCAGGCGCGGGTTCGCAACAGACGAGAGGAGGACAGCCATGGAGGAGAAGGGGATCCGCAAAGAGGTGTGCCGTTGCGAGAACTGCGGCAACGAGGCCGAGATGACCGTGGTGTGCGAGGTGGTGCCCGTGGAGACCCGAGGGGAGCCCGAGGGGGCCCCGAAACGGCGCGAGAAGCGCACCTTCACCTGCGTGAACTGCGGCAGCGAGGCCGACATGATCGTGGATCTGTGATCCGGGCCCGTCCGGCCCCAGGAGAACCCCGATGGGCGAACCGAAGTCCGCACCCCCGCGGGTGAACCCCTACGTCTTCCCGGTGCTTCTGGCGGCCTTCGGCCTGTGGTGCCTCTGGGACGGGTGGATCACCACCGACCCCGAGATGCTGGAGCACCAAACGTTCAACCGGATCGCGAGCGCCGTGCTCTTGCCCTGGGCCGCCTACGACTTCTTCCGGGTCCGCCGGCGGACCCGGAAAGAGGAGTCGGAGGAAGGGTAGCGGCCGGCGGGAAATTTGATCTGTGACTTGCGTACTCCGTTTCCCGGAGTAATCTTTGGGGCCCGTCGCCGGCGAGTCGCCGGTTGACGAACCCTTTCCCCCAGCGAAGGAGGAAGCGACATGAAGAAGTACCAGTGCACCGTGTGCGGCTACGTGTACGACCCGGCCAAGGGCGACCCGGATCACGGCGTGCAGCCCGGCACCGCCTTCGAGGACCTGCCCGACGACTGGACCTGCCCGGACTGCGGGGCCGAGAAGGACATGTTCGAGGAGATGTGATGCAACCAGTGGAGATCGTTCCCGGGATTCGCTGGGTGGGCGTCCTGGACCCGCAGCTTCGCATCTTCGATGTGATCATGCGGGCCGAGCAGGGCACCACCTATAACGCGTACCTGGTGGAGGGGGCCGAGAAGACGGCCCTGGTCGAGACGGCCAAGGGGCGGTTCACCGAGAAGTTCCTGGAGACCCTCTCCCAGGCGGTGGACCCCGGCCGCATCGACTACGTCGTTCTGAACCACCTGGAGCCCGACCACTCGGGCGCCTTGGGGGCGCTCCTGGAGCGGGCCCCCAAGGCGCAGGTGGTGGTCACGAAGCCGGGGAGCGTGTTCCTGCGGCAGATCCTCAACCGGGACGTCTCCCCCATGGTGGTGACGGACGGCCAGGAGATCGACCTGGGGGGCAAGACCCTCCGGTTCCTCCTGGCCCCCTTTCTCCACTGGCCCGACACCATGTTCACCTACGTGCCCGAGGACGGGGTGCTCTTCCCGTGCGACTTCCTCGGGGCCCACTACTGCGACGACCGGCTCTTCAACGACCTCGTCGACAACTACGACTACGCGTTCCGGTACTACTTCCAGGTCATCATGCGGCCCTTCAAGGAGCACGTGCGCCGCGGGCTCGAAAAGATCGAGGGCCTCGATCTCAAGGTGGTCTGCCCGAGCCACGGGCCGATCCTCCGGGCCCGGATCGGGGAGTACCTGGAGAAGTACCGGCAGTGGAGCGCGCCGCCGCCCCCGCGGGACCGTAAGCGGCTTCTGGTGTTCTACGCCAGCTCCTACGGGAACACCGAGGCCATGGCCCGGGCCATCGCCAAGGGGGCCCGGGAGGGCGGGGCGGACGTGGAGGTGTTCGACCTGGTGGGGGTGGACTTCCAGGCCGTCCTGGACGAGATCGAGACGGCGGACGGCGTGGCCGTGGGCTCGTGCACGATCAACGCCGACGCCCTGGAGCACGCCTGGGAGCTCCTGGCCTCGGTGGCCACGATCCAGGTGAAGGGAAAGCTCGGCGCCGCCTTCGGCTCCTACGGGTGGAGCGGCGAGGGGCCGAAGATGCTGGCCGAGCGGATGCGAGGCCTCAAGTTCCGGGTGCCCGAGGAGCCCCTGCGGGTGCAGCTCGTGCCCTCGGCCGAGGATCTCGAAACCTGCGTGGCCTACGGCCGGAAGCTGGCCGAGGCCCTGTAATCCGGCGAGACAGGGCCGAGGGGCCCGGGACTATGGATGACCCCAGAAGGCTCGGCGCTGGCCGGGCCTTCGTCGTGTAAGGGCCGCGCCGGTTCTTGGCCGCCTGGCCGAGGAACCGTAGGAAGCTCCCGTAAGCCGCGAGGCGGCCTGTTTGCGACAAACTGCCACACGTCGGTGCCGGTGTGCGCGCCGGTGGGCGGGGCAAGGGGCCGCGGTCTGGACCATGGGACCGGAGTCGGTGCCAGGTGCCAGAGGACAGACGTCAGAGGACAGGGGTTTCTGACATCTGTCCTCTGAATTCTGATCCCTGACACGGCAGCCGCTCCCACAGGCTGGGACGGTCGCTGACGCTGGAATCCCAAAGGATTTTGGCGTCCTAGCGTCCGAGCCTCCTAGCGTCCTAGCGGGAAGTTACTCGGAAGGGAGGTCAGGATGCGCGGGGTGAAGGTTGCGTGGGCCGCCTTGGTGGCGGTCCTTTGGGGAGCCGCGGCGGCACCTGCCGTGGACGCCCCGGTCCGGTCGGTGGTGGTGTACCCGGGGGGGGCTTGGGTCGAGCGGGAGGCCCGGGCCGAGGTTTCGGCCGGCCCGGCCACCTGGGAGCTCGGCCCCCTGGCGCCGGAGGCCGACCCCGAGAGTCTCGCCGCCTCGGTGGTGGAAGGCCGGGCCCGGATCCGGTCGGTGGCGGTGGCCACGCGGCCGGCCGTTGAGGCCCCGACCGAGCGAGAGCGGGACCTGGAGGCGCGGATCCGGGATCTCCTGCATCGGGCCGGCGCCGAGGCCGACCGCGCCCAGGCCCTGGAACGCAGGCTCTCGTTCATCGACGCCCTGACCCGGGCCGCCGAGCGGGCCGACCCGACCGGGGATCCGGCGGCGTGGAAGGCGAGGTGGGAGGCCCTGTCGGCCGGCGCCGAGGAGGCGCTGGCCGCGATCCGGGCGGCCCGGGCCGAGGAATCCCGGCTCCGGAAGGACGCCGAGGCGCTCCAGCGGGAGCTCGATGCGCTTCGCACCGGCCGGCGGGACCGGCGCTGGGCCGTGGTGGAGTTGGCGGTGGACGGGGCGGGGCCCGTGGGGGTCCGGCTCGGGTACCGGGTGGGCGGCGCCGGGTGGACCCCGGCCATGGCGGCCCGGCTCGATCCCGGGGCCGACCGGGTGGTGGTCGAGACCGCGGCCCGGGTGGAGCAGCGCTCCGGAGAGGACTGGCGGGACGTCGAGCTGGCCGTGGCCACGGCCGACCCCCGCCGGACGCCGGACCCCCCCGCGGTCGCGCCCTGGTTTGTGGACCTCTGGGAGCCCCGGCCGCTCGCGGCCAAGCGCGGCGCCCGGTCCCTGGAGCTCGCGGCCGCCCCGGTCCCGGCCGCGGACGGGGCCGCGGTGGCGGATACGGGGGCCGGGATCACGGTCTACCGCATGCCGGGGCGAGTGACCCTGCCCTCCGGGGCGCCGGCCCGCCGGGTGCCCCTGTCGACCCGGGAGTTTCCGGCGCGGGTGTTCGTGCGGGCCGTGCCCCAGGAGGCGGCGCTGGCGTACGTGATGGCCGAGTTCACCTACGAGGGGGAGGGCATCGTGCCGGAGGGGCGGGTGGATCTCCACCGGGGGCCCCACTACGTGGGCGCGGCCTCCGTGCCGGCGCTGCGGCCGGGGGAAACCGTGACCTGGGCCTTCGGGCCCGACGACCAGGTGGACGTGGGCTACGAGATCGACCGGGATTTCAAGGAGCGCACCGGGTTGTTCGGCGGGAGGCGGCGGATCGAGCGGCGCTACCGGATCCGGGTTACAAACCGGCGCCCGGATCCGGTGGAGGCCGAGGTGGTCGTTCGCACCCCGGTGAGCCGGGACGAGCGGCTCGAGGTGAGCCTGGAGGGATCGACCCCGCCCGACGAGGAAGAGTTCCAAGGGCTTCCGGGCGTCGTGGCGTGGCGCCGGACCCTCGGGCCGGGGAAGGAGGAGATCTTCGTGCTCCGGTATGCGGCCTCGTTCCCCAAGGATCTGCGCCCCTCGGGGCTGTGACCGGCGCGGCCGCCGATTTCATCGAATTTTAATGTGCCGTTAAAGTCCTTCTAAGATTGACCCGGTAGGATAGGCACCGTAGGC
>NZ_BAAHFQ010000109.1:0-9888 GCF_054681715.1 Deferrisoma sp. | reverse complement strand
GGTGGTGGAGATGTTGAAGGTGTTCGTGTCGTCGCCCCCGGTGCCGCAGGTGTCGAGGATCGACTCGTACTCCACGTTGATCTCGTCCCGGTCGAGGGTGAGCACCTCCTTGCGGGGCTCCACCCGGATCGGGGTGGCGTGCTCCCGCATCACCCGGGCCGCCCCCGTGATCTCCTCGATGGTCTCGCCCTTGATCCGCAGGGCCGTGAGGAACGCGGCCATCTGGGCGTGGGTGGCTTCGCCGCCCATGATCGCCTCCATGGCCTCGATCATCTCCCCCTCGGTGAGATCCTGGCCCTCGACCACCTTGTGAATCAGTTCTTTGAGCATGGCGCGCTCCTTTCTCGGCTGGAAGGCCGGGAGGCTGGGAAGCTCGAATGTAGCCCCCCGGGGACCGGGCATTCGAGAGTTCCTCCGTTTTCCAAGTGACCTCCGCTAGGCGGCTGGGCTGCTCGGCAGCTTGGCGGCTAAGAGCATTCGGGATTCCGGCGTCATCGCGCCCGCGAACCTGTGGGAGCGGCTTCCGAGCCGCGAGGCCCTTTCTTTCGGGCCTTGCGGCCCGGATCGCGCCTTGGAAGGCGCTCCCACACCGAACCCCTGACTCGCACGTTACGGTCCTGCGTAGCGGGGGCCCCAAAGGCGCCCTGGGGAGTTTCCAACTGACACCGACCCGTCGCCCAGACTCAACGGATCTCCAGAAAGTTCTTTAGGATGTTCATGCCCTCTTTCGTGAGGATCGACTCGGGGTGGTACTGCATGCCGTAGAGCCGGGCCTCGTCGTCGGCGATGCCCATGATCTCGTCGTCCTCCACGGTCCAGGCGGTGATCCGGAACCTCTCCGGCAGGCTCTCCCGACGGATCACCAGGCTGTGGTACCGGGTGGCCTCGAAGGGGTTGGGGATGCCCCGGTAGATCCCGGTGCCGTCGTGGTGGACCATCGAGGTCTTACCGTGCATGAGCCGCTTGGCCCGCACGATCTCGGCCCCGTAGGCGTAGCCCATGGACTGGTGGCCCAGACACACCCCCAGGACCGGCACCCGGCCCGCGAACCGCCGGATCACCTCCACGCTCACCCCGGCTCCCGTGGGATCCCCCGGCCCGGGGGAGATCACGATCCGGTCCGGCCGGAGGCGCTCCACCTCGTCGGCGGTGATCCGGTCGTTCCGGAACACCCGGACCTCCTCCCCCAGGATCCCGAAGTACTGGACCAGGTTGTAGGTGAACGAGTCGTAGTTGTCGATCATGAGGAGCATGGGGGAACTCCATCGGGAAAGCTGGAAAGCTAGAACGCTGGGAGGCTGGGAAGCCAAAGCCCCTCCCGCGTCCGTGCTCTCCGTGCCCTCCGTGGTGGATCAGTTCGGTTGTCGGTCTCCGGTCGTCGGTCCGCGGTCGATGGGCTGGGCGGCTTGGCAGCTAGGCGGCTAGGCAGCCAACCCCCCCCAACCCCTCCGTGTCCTCCGTGGTGATCAAAACTTCGGTCTTCGGTCTTCGGTCCGCGGTCCTTGGGCTTGGCGGCTTGGCGGCTCGGCGGCCAGGCGGCCGGGCGGCCACCCCCCTAACCCCTCCGTGTCCTCCGTGCCCTCCGTGGTGGTTCACTTCGGTCTTCGGTCAAGGGGCTAGGCGGCTTGGCGGCCGGGCGGCTTGGCGGCCACCCCCCCTCAACCCCTCCGTGTCCTCCGCGGTTCCAGCCGCGCCTCATCCCGGCTCCAGGCCGCGGGCCGCCAGTTCCAGGGCCCGGCGCAGGGCGGCCGATTTGTGCAGCGTCTCCTCGTACTCGAACCCCGGGTCCGAGTCGGCCACCACCCCCGCGCCGGCCTGGGCCACCACCCGGCCCCGGCAGAACACCAGGGTGCGGATCGCGATGCAGGTGTCCATGTTGCCGTCGAACCCCAGATACCCCACGGCGCCGGCGTACACCCCCCGCTCCCGGGGCTCCAGCTCGGCGATGAGCTCCATGGCCCGCACCTTGGGCGCCCCCGACACCGTGCCCGCCGGAAAGGTTGCCCCAAGCACGTCAAACGCGTCCACCTCGGGCCGGAGCTCCGCGGACACGGTGGAGACGATGTGCATCACGTGGGAGTACCGCTCCACCACGAACGACTCCTCCAGGCGCACCCCCCCGGCCGTGGCCACCCGGCCGAGATCGTTGCGGCCCAGGTCCACCAGCATGAGGTGCTCGGCCCGCTCCTTCTCGTCGGCGAGGAGTTCCTCCTCCAGGGCCCGGTCTTCCTCGGGCGTGGCGCCCCGGTGGCGGGTGCCCGCGATGGGCCGGAGGAGGGCCCGGCGGCCCTCCTTCCGCACCATGACCTCGGGGCTCGCGCCCACCAGGGTTTCCTCCCCCAGGGCCAGGTGGAAGAGATACGGGCTCGGGTTGAGCGCCCGCAGGGCCCGGTACGCCGTGAACGGCGAAAGATCGGTGCGGCCCTCGAAGGGCTGGGAGAGGACCACCTGGATCGCCTCCCCGGCATGGATCGCCTCCCGGACCCGGACGACCATGTCCTCGAACCGTTCCCGGGGGATCACCGGCCGCAGCTCCGGCACGGGCACCGGCTCCGGATACACCGCCGCCTCGTCCAAGGGGCTTCGGAGCCGGCCCAGCACCGCCTCGACCCGCTCCAGGGCGCCCCGGTAGGTCTCTCCGGCCGCCGGCCGCACCAGAACGATCACGTCCAGGGTCTTTCGCACGTTGTCGAAGGCGAGGAGGGTGCGCGGGGCGAAGAGCCGGATGTCCGGAAGCTCCAGGGGGTCGGGGTGGCACGGGGGGATCCGCTCGAAGAGCCGCGCCGCACCGTACCCCACGTACCCCACGAGTCCGCCGCTGAACCGGGGCAGGCCCTCCACCCGGGGCATTCGGTGCTCGGCCAGCACCCGGCGCAGGAGGTCCAGGGTCGGGCCCTCCCGGCCCCCCTTGAGGCCGTTCCAGGCGCGGCCCACGTTCCCCCGGGCCTCGAACCACAGAAACGGGTCGAGCCCCACCAGGGAGTACCGGCCCCACCGGCTCCCCCCCTCCACGCTCTCCAGCAGAAACGACCACCGGCCCCCGGCCACCTTGAGGTAGGTGCTCACCGGGGTCTCGGTGTCGGCCGGGAGCCGCGCGGCCACCGGCACCACGGGAAACTCCCGGGCGTGGGACTCGAAGGTTCGTTCGTCCACCAGGATCTTGTAGGGCATGGCGGAACTCCCTGCTATCGGCCATCGGCTAGGCGGCTTGGCGGCTCGGCGGCCAAACTCCGCCCTCCGTGTCCTCCGTGCTCTCCGTGGTCATCAAGACTTCGGTCGACGGTCGATGGGCTGGGCAGCCCGGCGGCTTGGCGGCTTGGCGGCCAAACTCCCCCTCCGTGTCCTCCGTGCCCTCCGTGGTCATCAAGACTTCGGTCTGCGGTCTACGGTCCGCGGTCGGGGAGCTGGGCGGCGGGGCGGCTTGGCGGCTCGGCGGCCAAACTCCGCCCTCCGTGTCCTCCGTGCTCTCCGTGGTCATCAAGACTTCGGTCTCCGGTCTCCGGTCCGCGGTCGGGGACTGGGCGGCGGGCGGCCAAATCCCTTCCCCAAGCCTTGCCCTCCGTGCTGCCGTAGCGCCCCGACGTCGCCGGTCCCCAATGCAACGAGGGCCGCGGTGTCCCGCGGCCCTCGTTTGCTCCAAACGAAAGCGCCGCGGGCAGCTTCGGGGCTGCCCGCGGCGCGCTGTGTCCCTCGCGTTCGGGAAACGGCGGCGGTCAGCCCCTCTCCTTGGGCCACCACCACCAGCAGGAACGAATCTGGGTTCGTCGTACCGTCATCGCCGTCTCCCTGTGCGGCCTGTACCCTACCAACTTGAGGGCGCCCTGACAAGCACTACGCCAGGAACCGGATGGCCTGCTCGGCCAGGTCCACCAGCCCGCCCGGCACCACGCCGAAGTAGAGCACGCCCAGGCCGGCCAGGATCGTGGCCACGGCCATCGAGGGCCCGGCCCGGAGCCCCTCCACCACCGGGGTGTCGGGCTCGGGCTTGAAGTACATGGTCACGATCACCCGCAGGTAGTAGTACACGCTCGCGGCCGAGTTCAGCACGCCGAAGATGGTGAGCCAGTAGTAGCCCTGGTGCACGGCCGCCTTGAAGATCAGGAACTTCCCGATGAACCCGGCCGTGGGCGGGATGCCGGCCATCGAGAACATGAACAGGCTGAGCGCGAGCCCCAGGGCCGGGAACTTGAAGCCCAGGCCCGAAAGGGCCGTGAGCCCGGTGTTCTCCTGGCCCTTGCGGCCCACCATGATGAGGCACGCGAACGCCCCGATGTTCATGAAGGCGTAGGCCAGCAGGTAGTACAGGATCGCGGCCCCGGCCTCGGGGGTGCCGGCCACCACGCCCACCAGGATGTACCCGGCGTGGGCGATGGAGGAGTAGGCGAGCATCCGCTTCACATCGGTCTGGGCGATGGCTGCCAGGTTCCCCACCGTCATGGTGAGGAACGCGAGCACCCACAGGACCCCGCTCCACTCCAGGTGCAGGGTCTGGAACGCCACGAAGAACACCCGCACCACCGCGGCGAAGGCCGCGGCCTTAACCCCCGTGGCCATGAACGCGGTCACCGAGGTGGGGGCGCCCTGGTAGGCGTCGGGGGTCCACATGTGGAACGGCACGGCCGCCACCTTGAAGGCGAACCCCACGGTCACGAGCCCCACCCCGGCCAGGGCCATGGGCGAGCCCAGGAGGGCCCGGTTCGCCGAGAAGGCCTCGAGGATGCCCCGGATTTCGGTGGTGCCGCAGGTGCCGTAGAGCAGAACGATGCCGTAGAGCAGGAACCCGCTCGAAAACGCCCCCAGCAGAAAGTATTTGAAGCTCGCCTCCGTGGACCGCTCGTCCCGGAAGAACCCGGCCAGGGCGTAGATCGCGATGCTCATGGTCTCGAGCGCAAGGAAAAGCGACATCAGGTGGGTGGCCCCGGCCATGAGCATCATGCCCACGAGCGCCAGGAGCACCAGGGCGTAGTACTCGGCGTGGTCCCGCCCCTCGTCCCGGAGGTACCCGTCGCTCACCAGAAGCGTCAGGGCCCCTACGGCGTAGAGGATGAAGTACACGAACGCGGCGAACCCGTCGCCCGCGAACATGCCCGAGAACCCGGTTTGCGCCGGCCCGAACAGCCCCGGCGTGGTGAACGCCGCCACCACGATGCCCGCGATCCCCAGGTACGGCAGGAATCCCTTGCGCCGCCCGGGGCTCACCGCCTCGGCCAGGAGCACGAGCAGGGCCGCCGCCGTGAGCACCAGGTGCGGCGTCAGCAGTCGCATGTCGGCCATGGAGAACGTCATCGCGTCACCTCGTCTCGGTCAGGGCGGTTAGTCCGCGAACGGGCCGGGGAGCACCCGCTTCAGGCCGTCTTCCAGCAGGGCCAGGGCGCCGGGGGCCTCCAGCGACCGGCAGGCTTCCTTTTTCGCCTCGAACTTCTGGAGCCAGAGCTCCAGGGTGGCGTCAGTCTTCCGCAGGAACGTGCCCGGGTAGATGCCCATCCAGAAGGCCATCACCACCATGGGGATCAGGTACCCCCACTCCAGGCCGGTGAGGTCCGGGAGGTTCTGGTTCTCCTCCTTGTCCAGGGGCCCGAAGAACACGCGCTTCACCATCCACAGCATGTACCCGGCGGCCAGGATCACCCCCGTCGCCGCGAACACGGCCGCGGGCTTCGACGTCAGGAACGCCCCGAGCATGATCAGGAACTCGCCCACGAACCCGTTGAGGCCCGGCAACCCGATGGAGCTCATGGTGATGATCAGGAACACCGTGGCGTAGTTGGGCATGGACTTGGCGAGCCCCCCGAAGTCGGCGATGGCCCGGGTGTGGCGCCGCTCGTAGATCACCCCCACCAGAAGGAACAGGGCGCCGGTGGAGATGCCGTGGTTGAGGCTCTGGTACAGGCCGCCCTGGACCCCCTGCATGTTCAGGGCGAAGAGCCCCAGCATGACGAACCCCAGGTGGCTCACCGAGGAGTAGGCCACTAGCTTCTTCACGTCGTCCTGCACCATGGCCACCAGCGCCCCGTAAATGATGCCGATCACGGCCAGCACCATCATGAACGGGGCCCAGGCCTCCACGGCGTTGGGGAACAGCGGCATGGCGAACCGCAGGAACCCGTAGGTGCCCATCTTCAGGAGCACGCCGGCCAGGATCACGGAGCCGGCCGTGGGGGCCTGGGTGTGGGCGTCGGGGAGCCAGGTGTGCAGGGGCCACATGGGCACCTTGATCGCGAACGCGAGGCAGAAGGCCGCGAACATCCAGAACTGGATGTTGGGCGCTAGGTCGAGCTCGTAGAGCTTCAGGAGGTCGAAGGTGGGGGCGTTGCCGGCCCGGATGTTCAGGTAGTACAGGGCCAGGATCGCCACCAGCATGAGGAGCGACCCCACCATGGTGTAGATGAAGAACTTGATCGCCGCGTAGATCCGGTCGGTGCCGCCCCAGACCCCGATCAGGAAATACATCGGGATGAGCATGGCCTCCCAGAAGATGTAGAAGAGCACCAGATCCAGGGCGATCAGGGCGCCGAGCATGCCCGTTTCGAGGAGCAGGAAGAAGAACATGTACTCCTTGACCTGTTTCTCGATGGTCCAGCTCGAGAGCACGCAGATCACGCTCAAAAACGTCGTCAGGAGCACGAGCCACAGGCTGATCCCGTCGATCCCCACGTAGTAGGAGATCCCCAGCGACTCGACCCAGGTCGTCCGCTCCACGAACTGCATGCCGCCCACGCTCGGGTCGAACCGAACCCACAGGGCCAGGCTGATCACGAACGTGACCAGGGTCACGGCCAGGGTCCAGCCCCGGATCGCGCCCTCGCTCCGGCGGGGCATCAGAAGGAGCACCAGCGCCCCCAGCAGGGGGAGGAACGTGATCGTGCTCAGGTACGGAAAGTGGCTCATCCCAACCTCTCCTCCACCCCTCTTAGAACGAGGCCACCACGGCGTAGTAGCCCACCAGGATCACGGCCCCCAGCAGGATCGAAAGCGCATAGGCCTGCACCTGCCCGGTCTGGAAGCGGCGCAGACCCGCACCGACGGAACGCACGAGGTACCCGACCCCGTTCACGATGCCGTCGATCACCACCACGTCGAAGAAGGCGTAGCAGAACGTGGCCAGGGCCAGGGTGCCCTCCACGAACACCGCCTGGTAGATCTCGTCCACGAAGTACTTGTTGTAGAGGAGCTCGTAGAGCCCCCGGAACTTCTCGGCCACCTTGGCCGGGATGTCGGGCTTGGCGATGTAGCAGAGGTACGCCACCAGGATCCCCAGGAGCGCGTAGGCCACGCTCAGGAACATCAGGGCGTACTCGGCCGGGTCGTGGTGGCCGGCGGCCTCGGCGGCGTGGCCCGCGGCCTCGGACGCCCAGGCCGTGGTCACCAGGCCCAGCCCGCCGGCGGCGTGCTTCACCCCCTCGGCCGCCTCGTGGGCCCCGCCCATCACCGGAGCGAGCCAGTGGTGGAAGTGGTTCGCGCCCCCCAGGGCCGCCGGGATGCCGACCCAGCCGCCCACGATCGAGAGCCCGGCCAGGATCCACAGGGGCACGGTCATGGTGGCCGGGGACTCGTGCACGTGGACCTCGTGGGGGTCAAACCGCTCCTTGCCGAAAAAGGTCATGAACACCAGCCGGAACATGTAGAAGGCGGTGATGCCGGCGGCCACGAACCCCAGGAACCACTGGAACTTGAACCCGTTGGCCCAGGCGTTCCAGAGGATCTCGTCCTTGGAGAAGAACCCGGCCAGGGGCGGCAGGCCCGCGATCGCGATGGTGGCGATCAGGAAGGTCCAGTAGGTGTGGGGCATGTACTTTCGCAGGCCGCCCATCTTGCGCATGTCCTGCTCCTCGTGCATGCCGTGGATCACCGAACCGGACCCGAGGAACAGGCAGGCCTTGAAGAAGGCGTGGGTCATGAGGTGGAAGATGCCCGCGGCGTAGGCACCCACGCCCATGGCGGTGAACATGTACCCGAGCTGGCTCACCGTGGAGTAGGCGAGCACCTTCTTGATGTCGAACTGGGTGATGGCGATGGTGCCGGCAAAGAGCGCCGTCAGGGCCCCGATGGTGGCCACCACGGTCATGGAGGTGGGGGCCATGGAGTAGAGCACGTTGCACCGGCCGATCATGTATACCCCGGCGGTCACCATGGTGGCGGCGTGGATCAGCGCCGACACCGGGGTCGGGCCGGCCATGGCATCGGGGAGCCAGACGTAGAGCGGGATCTGGGCGCTCTTCCCGGTGGCCCCCACGAACAGGAGGAGCGTGATCGCGGTCACGATGGCCCCGCCGGCCACGAGCACGTGGGGCGCCTGCTCCATCACGGCCCGGAAATCCAGGGTGCCGAACTTCCAGAAGATGAGGAACATGCCGAGCAGGAACCCGAAGTCCCCGATCCGGTTCACGATGAAGGCCTTCATGCCGGCCGCGGCCTTGGCCGCGTCCTCGAACCAGAACCCGATCAGCAGGTACGAGCACAGCCCCACGCCCTCCCAGCCCACGAACAGCACGAGGAAGCTGTTGCCGAGGACCAGGGTGAGCATGGCGAAGCAAAAGAGGTTCAGGTAGGTGAAGTAGCGGCTGAACCCGGGGTCGTGGGCCATGTACCCCACGGAGTACACGTGGATCAGGAACCCGACCCCGGTCACCACCAGGATCATGACGCAGCTCAAGGGATCGAGCAGGTAGCCCAGGGTCACCTTGGTCGTGCCGCTCGCGATCCACTCGAAGATCACCTGCTCGAACACCCGCTCGGCGGGCGGCAGGGCCTTGAGGCTGAAGAACGCGCCCACCGACACGAGGAACGACAGGAACACGCTCCCGCAGGCCACCGTGGCCACGAGCCCCTTCGGAAGCTTGCGCCCGAAGAGCCCGTTCACCAGGGCGCCCACCATGGGGAAGAACGGGATAAGCCAGATCAGGTCGAGCATGGGACGCCTCCCTCAGGCGAGCCGGTGTTTAGCCCTTGAGCAGGCTGATCTCGTCGGCGTGCACGGACCGGCGGGCCCGGTACAGGGCCACCACGATCGCGAGCCCCACGGCCGCCTCGGCGGCCGCCACCGTCATGACGAAAAAGACGTACAGGAGCCCCTCGACGCTGTTGAGGTGGTCGGCCACGGCCACGAACGCGAGGTTCACGGCGTTGAGCATGAGCTCCACGCACATGAGGAGCACGATGAGGTTGCGCCGCACCATCACGCCCACCACCCCGAGGCCGAACAGCACGGCCGAAAGCCCCATGGAATACTCGAACGGAATCATCGCCTCGTCCTCCACGCCGCGCCGGGGGCGAGCCCCGGTCCGGAACTAGAGCTTCTTCTTTGCCAGCGCCACCGCCCCCACGAGCCCCACCAGGAGGAGCACGGAGGCGATCTCAAAGGGCAGGAGATAGCTGGTGAAGAGCTTCTCCGACAGGAACTGGACGCTCCCCACCCGGGCCAGGACCTCCTCGGTCATGTCGCCGGGCTTGCCCATGAGGCCCGCCCCCGCCGGCACCAGGAGCACCACCACCATGAGCCCGGCGAGCACCATGCCGATCACCCGGCCGAACGCGAGCCGCTCCTGCTCGGCCTCCTCCTGCCGGATGTCCAGAAGCATGATCACGAACACGATCAGGGTCATGATCGCCCCGGCGTACACCATGAGCTGGATCGCGAAGATGAACTCCGCGTGGTGGAGCAGGTAGATCACGGCCAGGCTCACCATGGTGCCCACCAGGCTCAGGGCGCTGTGGATCGGGTTCCGGGCCAGGATCACCCCGATCCCACCCAGCACCGCGAAGGCGGCGAACACGAAGAACATCGCTAGCGCCATGGGGTCGCCCTCCGTCTAGTTGCGGGCCAGAACGTCCCGGGTCATGTGGAACTCCTCCCGGGTGTAGCCGCAGAACTCGTAGTTGCGGGTCAGC